>JACOVL010000022.1 GCA_016177355.1 Betaproteobacteria bacterium
TCGTACTCGTCCACCACCGCGCCGCTCCGGAGCCGCACCGGCTCCCGGAACTTCGCGGTCTGCGGCGTGACGGCGCCCACCGATTTCGATGCGATACCCGTGTCCATGTCCTGAAAAAGCAAAACCCGGCGCGCCTGCGCGGGCCGGGTCGGAAAAAACTGGAAGGTTTTCTCTTTAGCCGGATTTGTAACGCGCCCGCAAGCTGAATATCAAATCGGCGCGGCTGCAGCGGGGGGAACGATACCCCGCCTTCAGAAAATTGTCAAACCCCTCAGAATGTTAGCTGTTCATGCGGGCGAGCAGCGCGCGCAGCTTCTGAGGATCGCTCGCGCGCAGCATCTTGCGCGCGAGCGGCTTCAGTTGCGCGAGGTCGGACTTGAGGATCGCCTGCTTCACGTCGGGCAGGTGGGCCGCGTGCATCGAGAACTGCCGCAGCCCGAAGGCGAGCAGGAGCCGCGTCAGGCTCACGTCGCCGGCCATCTCGCCGCACAGCGCCACCGGCACCCCGGCCCGGTCCGCGGTCTTGATGATGCCGGCGAGCAAATTGAGCACCGCCGGGTGCAACGGGTCATAGAGGTGCGCCACGGTGTCGTCGGTGCGGTCCACCGCCAGGGTGTACTGGATAAGGTCGTTGGTGCCGATCGAAAGGAAGTCGAGCTTTTTCGTGAACATGCCGAGCGCCAGCGCCGCCGCCGGCACCTCGATCATGCCGCCCACCTTGATATCGCGGTCGTACGGGACCTTTGCGTCATCCAGGCTCTGCTTCGCCTGCCCGATCAGGGCGAGCGCCTGGTCCACCTCGGCGGCGGTGGCGATCATCGGGATCAGGATGTTGATCTTTCCATGGTGGGAGGCGCGCAGCAGCGCTCGCAACTGGGTGAGAAAGCGCTGCGGCTCGGTCAGGCACAACCGGATCGCGCGCAGTCCCAGCGCCGGCGTGGTGACGATACGCTGCGGGTCATCACTGTGCTTGTCCGCGCCGAGATCGTAGGTACGGATGGTGACCGGCATGCCGTCCATTTCCACGACCACCCGGCGGTAGGCCTCGAACTGCTCGTCCTCGTCCGGCAGGTCGTTGCGGTTGAGGAACAGGAACTCGCTGCGGAAGAGGCCGATGCCGGTCGCGCCGTTCTCCTTGGCTTCCGCTACGTCACCGGGCAGCTCGATGTTGGCGTGCAGCTCGACCTCAACGCCGTCGAGCGTGGCGGCGCGCGTGTGCTTCAGGCGCTTCAACTTCTGCCGCTCCAGGTCGAACTGGTGCTGGCGCAACTGGTATTCCGCCAGCACCTGCGGGTCGGGGGCGATGATCACGACGCCCTGGCTGCCGTCCACGATAACGAGCTCGTTCTCGCGGATCAGGTGGCGGGCGTAATGCAGCGCCACGATCGAGGGGATGGCGAGGCTGCGCGCCACGACGGCGGTGTGCGAGGTCGTGCCGCCAAGATCGGTGATGAAACTCGCGAACTGGTGCTGCTTGAACTGCACCACGTCGGCGGGCGAGAGGTCGTGCGCGACCAGGATCAGGTTCTGCTCGGAGCCCGCCGCCGGCGGCGGGGGGAGGTAGCCGGGCTGGCCCGAGAGCGTCTTCATCACGCGCCCGACCACCTGGATCACGTCGGACTTGCGCTCGCGCAGGTAGCCATCCTCGATCTCGTCGAACCGCGCCAGCAGCTCGTCCATCTGCGCCTTGAGCGCCCATTCCGCGTTGCATTGCTCGGTCTCGATGACCCTGCGCGGCGCGGCCGACAGCATCGAGTCGTTGAGGATCATCAGATGAAGGTTGATGAAGGCGGTGAATTCCGCGGGCGCGGTGGGCGGAACGCCGGCGCGCAGCCCCTCCAGTTCCGCGCGCACGGTGCGAACCGCGGCGTCGAAGCGCGCGGACTCCTCCGGCACCTGGGACTGCGGCACCACGTAGTGCGCGACCTCGAGCCGGGCGTGCGACACCAGGTGCGCGTGCCCGATGGCGATTCCGCCGGAAACGCCTATCCCGTGTATGGTAAAGCTCATCGTGCCGCACCTGGAAAAAGGCTTACTCGTTTTCCTCGAAGCCGGCGGCGATGAGACCGGTGACCGCCTTCATCGCATCGTCTTCATCGGGCCCGTCGGTCTCGACCACCACCTTCGAGCCCATGGCCGCCGCCAGCATCATCACGCCCATGATGCTCTTGGCGTTGACGCGGCGGCCGTTGCGGCTCAGCCAGACGCCGGCTTTGAAGCGTCCGGCAACCTGCGTCAGCTTGGCCGAAGCCCGGGCGTGCAGCCCGAGCTTGTTGATGATCTCAACTTCCTGTTGCAGCATTGTTAACGATGAGCGCCGGTATGCGCACCACGCCGTCGCAGCCGCCGCTCACCGCCTTGGTGACGATCGTCTGCAACGGCTTGTCTTGATAGGTCAGCACGCGGATCAGCATCGGCAGGTTCACGCCGGCGACGCCCTCGATCTTGCCGGGGACGAGGAGCCTGGCGGCGAGGTTCGCGGGCGAGCCGCCGTACATGTCGGACAGGATCAGCACGCCGTCGCCCGCGTCGAGTTCTTTCACCAGCGCGCGCGCCTGCGGCAGCAGGCTGAGCGGGTCGTCCTGGGCGGTGATGCCGATCTGCTTCAGCCGCGATGGGCGTTTGTTGAGCACATGACTCGAGCAATGGATCAGGCTCTCGCCGAGCGTGCCGTGCGTGATGATCAA
>JACOVL010000023.1 GCA_016177355.1 Betaproteobacteria bacterium
CGGTCGCGCACGGCGAGCGCATCGTCGCCTTCGACCTGCATCAACTGCGCCGCCTCGTCCGGCGACAGCGCTTGCGGCAGCCTCTTCGCCGCCTTCGGCGCCCGGATGCCGAGGCACGGGTTGTGCGCATAGCCGTGGTCGCGCGCGAGATAGTGGTAGAAGCCGCGCCACGCCGAGAGCATGCGCGCGAGCGACCTGCCGTCGAGCCCCCGCGCATGCAGTTGCGCGACGCAGCGCCGGACCTGCTGCGGCCGCAATTCCTTGAGCGGAGTGCCCTCCGCCAGCGCGAACAGCGCCGCGATATCGCGCGCGTAATTCTCGATCGTGTGCCGGGACAGCCGGCGCTCGTGGGCGAGGTGCTCCAGGTAGCCGTTCAGCAGCGGTTGCGCGGCCCGGGGTTTGCGCTTTCCAGCTTCTGAGTTAGCGCCCACTTACGTATCGCAAGTGGCTGATTTCCCTCTCACGACTGGCCCAGATGGCGGGCAACGGCGGCTGCGATGAGATCGCCCAGGCGCTTGAGGTAGAGGGTGCCCATTTCGGGGTAGAAGCGTTGCGGGTCCTCGCTCGCCAGCGCGAGCAGCCCGAAGGTCTCGCGGTCGCGCAGCGGCACGTAGGAGAACGAGCGGAGGTGCGGTCCCGCCTCGCCGAACAGTCCCGCGGTATCCACCATGGCGTGGCCGCTGCAGTAGGGGTGGACGAGGCTCGCCGCGAACTCGCGCGAAGCGTCGCTCACCGCCCCGAATTCCGGCAGCCCGGCGTGCCCGTTGGCGCGCCACACGCGCAGCGCCACGTGCGGCACCGCGAAGTCCTCGCGGAAGTTCAGGTAGACCGCGCTCAACACGGCGCGGATGTCGGTGGCGGCGAGCAGGGCGAGCGAGATGCGGTGCACCTTCTCGCTGATCGCATCGTTCTCCTCGCCGAACTGGATCACTTCGCGCAGCTTCCCTTCGAGCTGCTTGCCGCGCTCGCGCAGGGTCAGGATCTGCCGCTCGCTGATCGAGACCGCGCGCCCGCCGTGAGGGTGCGGTATGTAGATCTCGGCCAGCATGTCGGCGTAGTGCTCGAAGAATTCCGGATGATCCTTGAGATAGCGTGCGACTTCTTCTGGCTTCATCGTTCTCCCCGGCTCACAGGTTGATCTCGCCTTCGAACACGGTCGCAGCGGGGCCCGTCATCAGCACCGGCCGCCCCTCGCCCGCCCATGATATACCGAGGTCGCCGCCGCGCGTGGTCACCGTGACGCGCGGATCGAGCAATCCGCGACTGACGCCCGCAACCACCGCGGCGCAGGCGCCGGTGCCGCAAGCCAGCGTCTCGCCCGCCCCGCGCTCGTAGACGCGCAGCAGGATGCGGCGGCGGCTCACGATCCGCATGTAGCCGGCGTTGACCCGCTGCGGGAAGCGCGGATGGCGCTCGATCAGCGGCCCCTCGGCCGCGACCGGCGCGCGTTCGATGTCGGGCACCACCTGCACCGCGTGCGGATTGCCCATTGAAAGCGCGCTGATTTCGACCCGCTTGCCGCCCACCTCCAGCTCGTAGGACGGTGCCTGCGCGCGCGCTTCGAAGGGGATACGCACCGGCTCGAACTCCGGCGTCCCCATGTCCACCGTCACCTGGCCGTCGTCCTCCAGCCGCGGCACGATCACGCCCCCGCGGGTGCCGACCCGGATCTCGGTCTTGGTGGTGAGGCCCCGGTCCCGGACGTAGCGCACGAAGCAGCGCGCCCCGTTGCCGCACTGCTCGACCTCGCCTCCGTCGGCATTGAAGATGCGGTAGTAGAAATCGGTATCGGGGGCTCGTGGCGGCTCGACCTGGAGGATCTGGTCGCAACCCACCCCCCGATGCCGGTCCGCAATGTATCGCAACTGCTCCGGGGTAAGGGTGACCGGGTGGGTCAGGGCATCCAGGACCACAAAGTCATTGCCCAGTCCATGCATTTTAGTGAATTTTAGACGCATTTAGCTGAAGTTAGAATATAATAACGGAATATATAGCGGTTGATAATTACTCGCATCCCCGTCCTGCAGGCCCGTCTGACACCCACTCGTCGGCGATATCCTATTGAATCAAAAGGTTCTTTCATGGATCGCCCACTACCGGTTTCTCCATGATGTAGTCGTCCATGACGAAGCCGCCGCCGATGTTCTTGACCACGGCGTCGGCAACCCGGAACCCGTGCTTCAGGTAGGCGGCGATCGCGCTGCGGTTGTTCTTGTTCACGGCCAGAGCGAGCCTGCTGCAGCCCTGCCCGCGCGCCACCTCGCATGCGCGCGCGACCATCATCCCGCCGTAGCCATGGCGCTGGTGGCGCGGGTGCACGTAGAGCTTGTCGAGCTTCATCTCGCCGGGAACGCCGCCCAGGAAATAGGAAGCGAAGCCCGCCATCTCGTCGCCGACCAGCAGCTTGTCCCACCACACGTCGCCGCGCCCGAGCTCCGCGCGTATCAGCCGCGGCGCGTAGCGCTGCGCCAGCATGTATTCTATCTGCGCCGGGCCGACGATACCGGGATAGTGGGCGTACCAGATCTCCCGCGCGAGCGCCGCAAGCGGTCCAGCGTCGGCCGCTTCGAGCGGCAATATCCGGACCGGGATTTCAGCGTCGCCGCGTTTTTCGCTCGTCATTCGTCACCGCGCTAGTAGTAGCGCGCCTCGCCGGGCGGCCGCGTCTTGAAGCGCTTGTGCACCCAGTAGTACTGCTCCGGCATTTCCCGCACCCGCTCCTCGATGAACGCGTTCATGCGCCGCGTGTCCGCCGCTACGTCGTCCGTCGGAAAGTTTTCCCACGCGGGGTAGAACCGCAGCACGTAGCCCTCGCCGCCCGGCAGCTGGCGCGTCACCGACGGCACCACCACCGCACGCGCAAGCTGGGCGAGCCGTGCGAGTGCGGTGATAGTCGCCGCGGGCACGCCGAAGAACGGCACGAACACCGAATTCCGCTCGCCGAAATCCATGTCGGGCAGGTAGTAGAACGGCAGGCCCCCGCGGATCGCCTTGACCACCGGCCGGATGCCATCCTGCCGCGAGAACAGCACCGGCGCGACGAAGCGCGTGCGCCCGTGCAGCAGCACGCGGTCGAACACCGGGTCTTTCTGCTGGCTGTAGACCGACACGCCGCGCCACTCGGTGATGATGCGGGCGCCGCCCATGTCGAGGCCGACGAAGTGCGGCGCGAGCCAGATCACGGGCCGTCCCGCCACCGCCTGCCAGTGCTCGAGGCCTTCCACGCGCACCATGCGCTGGATGCGTTCTTTCGAGCCCCACCACAGGATGCCGTGCTCGAGCAGGCTGCGGGCGAGGACGCGGAAATGACGCCGCGCGACGCGCTTGCGCTCGGCCTCGCTCCAGTCGGGAAAACAGAGCCTCAGGTTGGTGTGCGCCACGCGCCGCCGCTCGCCCGCGAGCGCGTAGAACAGCATGCCCGCCGCCGAGCCGAGCGCCGCGAGCAGCCGCAGCGGCAGCAGATGCAGCAACCAGATCAGCGCGAGGCCAATGCGGGTCATCGCGCAGCCGCCGGCGGCGCTGCCGCGCCAGCGGGGACCTTGCAGCGGTTCAACAACATGGCCTACCGCGACACCCCCGGCACCCGCCTCGTTTGAGATGAATTTCCGACCATCCACAGTTGCGTCATTTTAGGGTCATTTTTCTTTATAAATCGAGGCTTATCTGCTATTCTATGCGCCTTTTTCCGTTTCACGAAACGAAAAATGAGCGATTTCCTGTTCACCTCAGAGTCCGTTTCCGAGGGCCACCCCGACAAGGTCGCGGACCAGATTTCCGACGCGGTGCTCGACGCGGTGCTCGCGCAGGACAGGCACGGGCGCGTCGCCGCCGAGACGCTGTGCGCGACCGGCCTCGTGGTGATGGCGGGCCAGATCAGCACCCGGGCCAACGTCAACTACGCCGAGCTCGCGCGCGACGTGATCAAGCGCATCGGCTACGACGATTCCGCCACCGGCTTCGACTACCGGTCGTGCGCGGTGCTCACGGCCTACGACCGGCAGTCGGCCGACATCGCGCAGGGTGTGGACGAGGGCAAGGGCCTCGACCTCGACCAGGGCGCCGGCGACCAGGGCCTGATGTACGGCTTCGCGTGCGACGAGACCCCGCAACTGATGCCGATGCCGATCTACTACGCGCACCGGCTGATGGAGCGCCACAGCGAACTGCGGCGCGACGGCCGCCTGCCGTGGCTGAAGCCCGATGCGAAATCGCAGGTCTCGGTGCGCTACGTGGACGGCAGACCGCACCACATCGACACCGTGGTGATCTCGACGCAGCACGCGCCCGACATCTCGCACGAGCCGCTCACCGAGGGCGTGATCGAGGAAATCGTGAAGCCGGTGCTGCCGAAGAACATGATCACGAAGGAAACCAAGTACCTGATCAACCCGACCGGGCGCTTCGTGATCGGCGGGCCGCTCGGCGACACGGGCCTGACCGGCCGCAAGATCATCGTGGACACCTACGGCGGTTATTCGCGCCACGGCGGCGGCGCCTTCTCGGGCAAGGACCCGTCCAAGGTCGACCGCTCGGGCGCCTACGCCGCGCGCCACGTCGCCAAGAACATCGTCGCGGCGGGACTCGCCAGGAAATGCGAGATCCAGGTCGCCTACGCGATCGGCGTCGCGCGCCCGGTCAGCGTGCTGGTAGAGACCTTCGGCACCGGCAGGATCCCCGACGACAGGATCGCGAAGCTGGTCGAGCAGCACTTCGACCTGCGGCCGAAGGGCATCATCCAGGCGCTCGACCTGCTGCGCCCGATCTACCTCAAGACCGCGGCCTACGGCCATTTCGGCCGCGACGAGCCGGAATTCACGTGGGAGGCGACCGACAAGGCGGCGGCGCTCAGGGCCGACGCCGGAGGCATATGAAGGACTATCACGTCGCCGATATCGGGCTCGCCGGTTTCGGACGCAAGGAAATCGCCATCGCCGAGACCGAGATGCCCGGCCTGATGGCGGTGCGCGAGGAGTTCGGGGGCAAGCAGCCGCTGAAGGGCGCGCGCATCGCCGGATCGCTCCACATGACGATCCAGACCGCGGTGCTGATCGAGACGCTCGTGAAGCTCGGCGCGGAAGTGCGCTGGGCTTCCTGCAACATCTTCTCGACCCAGGACCACGCGGCGGCGGCGATCGCGGCCGCCGGCGTGCCGGTGTTCGCCTACAAGGGCGAGAGCCTCCCCGAGTACTGGGAATTTACCCACCGCATCATGGAATGGACCGGTAACGGAAATGGGGGCGGCACGCCCAACATGATCCTCGACGACGGCGGTGACGCGACGCTGCTGGTGACGCTCGGCGCGCGCGCGGAGAAGGACCCCTCGCTGGTCTCGCGCCCGGCGAACGAGGAGGAGACGGTCCTCTACGGCGCGATCCGCAAGCGCCTGAAGGACAAGCCCGGCTATTATTCCCGCATCCAGACGAACATCAAGGGCGTCACCGAGGAGACCACCACCGGCGTGCACCGGCTCTACCAGATGGAGAAGGAAGGCCGGCTGCCGTTCCCCGCGATCAACGTCAACGACTCGGTGACCAAGTCCAAGTTCGACAACCTCTACGGCTGCCGCGAGTCTCTGGTGGACGGCATCAAGCGCGCGACCGACGTGATGATCGCGGGCAAGGTGGCGCTGGTCGCGGGCTACGGCGACGTCGGCAAGGGCTGCGCGCAGTCGCTGCGCGGCCTGGGCGCAGCGGTGTGGGTGACCGAGATCGACCCGATCTGCGCGCTGCAGGCGGCGATGGAGGGCTACCGCGTGGTGACGATGGATTACGCGGCCAACAAGGCGGACATCTTCGTCACCGCCACCGGCAACCTGCGCGTCATCGGGCACGAGCACATGAAGCGCATGAAGCACAACGCGATCGTCGCCAACATCGGGCATTTCGACTCCGAGATCGACATCGCGAGCCTGAAGCAGTACCCGTGGGACAATATCAAGCCGCAGGTGGACCACGTGATCTTTCCCGACGGCAAGCGCCTGATCGTGCTCGCGGAAGGCCGGCTGGTCAACCTCGGCTGCGCCACCGGCCATCCGAGCTTCGTCATGTCGAATTCCTTCACCAACCAGGTGCTGGCCCAGGTCGAGCTCTACGGCAACACGGCAAAGTACGGAAAGAAGGTCTACGTGCTGCCGAAGCATCTCGACGAGCGCGTCGCGCGGCTGCACCTGAGGAAGCTCGGCGCCGAGCTCACGGTGATGACCGAGGAGCAGTGCCGCTACGTCGGCCTCGACATCGACGGGCCGTACAAGCCGGACCATTATCGTTACTAGACCGCCGTGCAGTCGCAGAAGAAACTTTCCCGGACGTTCAGCTTCGAGTTCTTCCCGCCGAAAACGGCCGAAGGCAAGGAGAGGCTGCGCGCGACCTGGCGGCAGCTCGGGCAACTCAAGCCCAGGTTCTTCTCGTGTACGTTCGGCGCGGGCGGCTCCACGCGCGAGGGCACGCTCGAGACCGTGCTGGAAATCCGCGCCGCCGGCTTCGAGGCGGCGCCGCATCTCTCCTGCATCGCCTCGTCGCGCGCCGACCTGAAGGCGCAGCTCGAGCGCTACCGCAGCCACGGCATCCGGCACATCGTGGCGCTGCGCGGCGA
>JACOVL010000071.1 GCA_016177355.1 Betaproteobacteria bacterium
TCAACAACGCTTCACTTTTTAGCATTTTTTCGCGTGACATTCTGTAATTGTTTGTGAGAATTCGTAGCACGCGTACTTTTTCTTTCTCGCTGTTCGTGGCACCTATCGGGACTTAACGTGAAATAGAAACCCTAAAAGGCGAGTTTAAACTTGCCTCGGATTGAATGTCTGCGTCAACTTATCGCAAATTCAAAGCGTTGAAACCCTATACCGAAAAGGAAGCAAGCTGCTCAATGTATCGGTAGTGGAAATTCATATGTCATATCAAATAGTTAAGTCGACTGCGCCAGAATCGCCGCGCCTTCTCGACCGGGTGCGGGATGCCATCCGGCGACTGCACTACAGCTACCGCACGGAGCAAAGCTATATCCACTGGATAAAGCGCTTTATTTATTTCCACGGAAAACGTCATCCCGCTGATATGGGGGCGGTGGAAGTGACAGCCTTTCTTACCCACTTGGCACGCGAGCGGTCCGTCGCTTCCTCGACTCAGAATCAAGCGCTCAACGCTTTGCTGTTCCTCTACGGACAGGTGTTGGGCAAGAGCTTGCCTTGGATGGACGGGATTGAGCGCGCGAAACGTCCCGTGAGAGTTCCTGTCGTGCTGACGCGCGAGGAGGTGAAAGCGTTGCTGGCGCAGCTCGAGAGCACGAAATGGATCATGGCGGGCCTGCTCTACGGCGCCGGGCTGCGTTTGCGCGAATGCCTGAAGTTGCGCGTGAAGGACGTGGACTTCGGCTACAAACAGATCGTGGTGCGGGATGGAAAAGGCTCCAAGGACCGCGTAACGATGTTGCCCGCCGCACTAGTCGAGCCTTTACGTCAGCACCTGGTGCGGGTCAAACGGCTGCATGAGCGGGACCTGGAAGAGGGTTACGGCGAGGTCGAACTGCCGTACGCGATCGATCGCAAATACCCGCGCGCGGGGCGCGATTGGGGCTGGCAGTATGTATTTCCTTCGATCAAGCGCTCGACGGATCCTCGGACCGGCATCATCCGCCGGCATCACGTTTTCGATTCGGTCATGCCGCGGGCCATAGGCGCTGCGGCGAGGGCTGCCGGTGTCGTCAAACCTGTCGGCTCACACACCTTGCGGCATTCGTTCGCAACCCATCTCTTGCAGTCCGGGTACGACATACGCACCGTGCAGGAATTGCTGGGGCACAGCGACGTGAGCACGACGATGGTCTACACCCACGTACTGAACAAGGGCGGCCAAGGAGTCAAAAGCCCTCTTGATCTCGGAGAGCCGGATCAGCCGCCGGTGCTGCGGGATAACGCGGCGGAATACAGGGTGGTTACTGGAATTTGAGCGCTGCGGGCGAGATCAGCACGCCGAACTGCTCGCACCAGATCACCACGCTGCCGAATTTCGCCAGATCGACGCCCGGCGGAACCGGGTAGTTCTGGCTGCCCTTGAAGGCCTTCAGCCGGCCGAGGTCCACGAACATGGTCCGGGCGACGTGGGTGGACGGAACCACATTTTTCTCCGGCACGAGGTAGACGTGGAACTTGGGCCCCGGCCCGACCTCGAAGTCGCTTTCGAGATGAACGAGGTCCTGGTACACCGTCACCTTGCCCTTGCCGTAGTGGATCGGGTCGCGGGAATTGGCGTGGATGAACATGCCGGCCGCCACCGTCTTCCTGGCGGACTTGTCGTCCACGCGCTCCGCGGCGACGATGTCCGCGAGAAATAGGTACGGATAGAAGAATATTCCCAGTGCGAATCCGCCCGCCGTTCCCAGCAGAGTTCCGACCACGAAAATGACGATGGATTTTTTCACGACTTACCGGTCACGCTTCATCATGTCACGCAGCATCATGTCACGCTTCACAGGACCTTGACGCACTGGCCCTTGAAGATCACGGGGCCGGTGGGCGCGCCGGTGGGCGAGCCGCCCTTGGGCTCCACGCTCATCGCGATGCCCCAGGCTTCCCCCATTCTGCTCGCGAGCGCCCGCTTGAGCTTCATCGTCTGGTCCACGTCGGTCGTGATCAGGCCGAGTGAGACGGGAGCGGCCTTTCCCGGCGGCAGCATCCACAGCTCCCACTCCGTGCCGGGCGCCATGGTCGGGTGTTCCTGCACGACCTTGATCCGGATGTACGGATCGCGCATCGCACTCATCTGCGGCCAGGACACCACCATCGCCGGCTGCCCTTTTTCATCGGCCATCACGGCGACCGTCGCCATCGGCGGCTCCGGTTGCGGCGCCATGCCGATGAAGGCCGCCAGCACCAGCGCGAAAGCGGTGCTGGCGACGGCGAGCCCGTGCCAGAAAGCGAGTCCCGCCCGGCCACCGCCACCGCGCGCCGCGACGGAGATGCGGCGCGCGAGTGCCTGCCACACCCGGGCGGGTGGCGCGATTTCGCCCGCCGCGGCGGCAAGCGGGGTCAGCCGCGCTTCCCACTCCGCGACCAGGCCCCTCAAGTCCGCGTCGTAGCGCAGCAGGGCCTGGAAGCGCGCCCGCGCGCGCCCGAGTAGCGTGCCCAGCACGTACTCGGCGGCGAGCTTGTCCCGAAGCTGTGGATTGCTGTATCTCATGTTCCCGACAGGCAGCCCTTAAGGCGCTCCAGCCCTCTGCGCACCCAGGTCTTCACCGTGCCGAGCGGCTGCCGCATGTGGCTCGCCAGTTCCGAATGGCTCAGGCCGTGGAAGAACGCGAGCATGATGCTCTGGCGCTGCTTCGCCTCGAGCTGCTGCATGCAGCGCGCTAGGGCACTGGATTCGGCGGCGGACATCAACTGCTCCATCGGCCCCGGCGCGTCGTCCTGCCAGGCTTCGACCGCGATGTCGTATTCCTCGCCGCCCGTTTCCTGGTGCGGCCGGCGCAGCCAGTCGAGGCAGCGGTTCCGGACGATGCTGGTCATCCAGGTGAGCGGCGCGCTCTTCTGGACGGCGTAGTCCCCGGCGTGGTTCCAGATGTTGACGTAGCATTCCTGCAGCACCTCTTCGGCCCAGTCCTGTCTCCTCAATATACGCAGGGCGACCCCGAACAGTTTCGACGAGGTCAGGGCGTAAATGTCGGCGAATGCGCGCTGGTCGCGCAGGGAGCACCGGGCGAGCAGCCCGGCGAGCCGGGCGGCCAGCGCATCCGCTGCCGCACGTGAGGGCGGGAGGTCGTGAGGGCGGAAGGTGGACTCGGAACCCGCTCTCCCGGGTTTTTCGATCACCGGTTTTTCCCCTGCTGCCACAGCACGTCGCCGCGCCCGGCATGGCGGTTCAGCACGCGCGCCAGCACGAACAGCAGGTCAGAGAGCCGGTTGAGGTAGGCGACCGTCACGGGCGCGGTTTTTTCCTTGCGCGAGAGCGTCACCAGCCGGCGCTCGGCGCGCCGGCACACCGTGCGCGCGACGTGGGCGAGGGCGCCCGCGCGCGCGCCGCCCGGCAGGATGAAGTCCTTGAGCGGCGGCAGGCCGGCGTTGAACCGGTCGAGCAAAGCTTCGAGCCGCGTCGCATGGGCCCGGGAGATGAGGGTGTGGCCGGGCCTGGAGAGCTCCCCGCCGAGGTCGAACAGGTCGTGTTGCGCATCGACCAGGCAGGCGCGCACGGCATCCGGCAACTCTTCGGCGAGCAGCGCGCCAAGAGCGCTGTTCAGCTCGTCCACCGCGCCGATCGCCTCGATGCGCGCGGCATCCTTCTTCACGCGCGAGCCGTCGGAGAGGCCGGTGGTCCCGCCGTCGCCGGTACGGGTATAGATTCTGGTGAGCCGGTTACCCATGGGATGCGCAATTATAACGGCGCGCCGGCCGGCCCGCCGTTACAATAAGGTTGTCGTCCCCCTCCCATGAACAACAAAAAGCCCGCCATTCGCCGTCGTTTCCCGCGCCGGTGGGCCGCACTGTTCTTCACGTTCTACCCGCTGTTCGCGTGTGCGGCGGACGTCCCGGGGGCCGCTGCGCCATGGTGGGTCTGGCCGCTCGCGCTGTTCGTGGTGTGCTTCGCGCTGGGCACGATCGCCGTGCCCGCGGGTATCGGCGGGGGCGTGCTGTTCGTGCCGGTCGTCAGCGGATTTTTTCCATTTCACCTCGATTTCGTGCGCGGGGCGGGGCTGCTGGTGGCCCTGGCGGGGGCGCTGGCGGCGGCCCCGGGGTTGCTGCGCGCCGGGATGGCCGATATACGCCTGGGTTTGCCGCTCGCGCTGGTGGCTTCCGCGGGGGCGGTCGCCGGCGCGTTGATCGGCCTCGCGCTGCCCGCCCGCCTGGTGGAGACCGCGCTCGGCGTCACGATCCTATGCATCGCCGGCCTGATGTGGCGGGCCGGGGAATCCGAAATCCCCGCCGTTTCCAGGCCCGATCCGTTGGCGGCGGCGCTGCGCATCAACGGCATATTCCACGACCCGGCGCTGGGGCGCGAAATCGCCTGGCAGGCGCATCGCGCTCCGCTCGGGCTCGCGCTGTTCGCCGGCATCGGCGTGCTGGCCGGTGTGTTCGGGCTCGGCGCCGGCTGGGCGAATGTGCCCGCGCTCAACCTGGTGATGGGTGTGCCGCTGAAAGTCTCCGCCGGCACCAGCGGGTTCATCCTGTCCCTCGTCGATTCCTCCGCGGCCTGGGTCTACATCAACAAGGGGGCGTTGCTCGCGATCGTCGCGGTGCCTTCCGTGCTCGGCATCATGCTGGGCGCGCTCATCGGAGAACGCCTGCTGAAAATACTGAAGGCGTCCGCGATACGGCAACTCGTCATCTCGCTGCTGCTGCTGGCGGGTTTGCGGGTGCTCTCGAAGGGAATGGGATGGTGGATATGAGCGCTACGCCGCGGCCGGGAAGCCCATCCCCCGAGCAGTTGCGCTACGCGGGCATCCTCGGCGGCGGGTTGAAAGCCGGGTTAGTCGTGCTGATCGCCGGTTTCGCTGCTGCCCTGACCGGCGCGTTGCCCCTGCAGGTGCCCTTCGAGACCCTGTCCCGGTTGTGGGCGCTGCCGGTCGGGGATTACCTGCGCGAAACCGGGGCGCAGACCGGCTGGGACTGGCTGGCGCTGACCGGCAACGGCGACGTGCTGGGACTGGCCGGCATCGCGCTGCTCGCCGGGATCTCGATACCGTGCCTGCTGGCGCTGGTCCCGCTCTACGCGGCGCGCAAGGACTGGAAATATCTGGTGATTACGGTACTGCTGAGCGGCGTTCTGACGCTGGCTGCATCGGGTATCCTCGTGTCGCACTGAGCGAGCGCCACCGCGAGATTTTTCGGTATAATCGCGCGCAGAAGATCAACGACAAGAAAGACCGACAATGAATATCCCCAGCATGGTTTACGTCGTGGCCGCCTGCAGCCTGGCCGGTATGGCGCTTCCGCTGCATGCCGCCGAAGCCGGCGATGCCGCCGCCGGCAAGGCCAAGACCTCGATGTGCGCCGGCTGCCACGGCATCGACGGCTACAAGACCGTGTTTCCGGAGGTCTACCACGTGCCCAAGCTCGGCGGCCAGCAGGCGGCCTATATCGTGAAGGCGCTGCAGGAGTACAAGGCGGGCAACCGCAACCATCCGACCATGCGCGCGATCGCGGCCAGCCTCACCGACAGGGACATGGCCGATCTCGCCGCCTATTACGCGTCCGGCGCCGTCAAGGCGGCGGCCAAGTAAGGGGGGGACATGAACAAGCTGATCGCCATTATCTGTTGCCTGCTGCTCGGGGTGGCGCCGGCGCTCGCGGGCGACGCCGCCGCCGGCAAGGATAAATCCAAGACCTGCGCGGCGTGCCACGGGCCGGAGGGGAACACTCCGGCGGCGCCGGATTTCCCGCGGCTCGCCGGCCAGCATTATGACTACCTCGTGAAGGCCATCTCGGCCTACCAATCGGGCGCGCGCAAGAGCCCGGTCATGATGCCGATGGTCGAAAAACTGTCGAAGCGCGATATCGAGGACCTCGCGGAGTTTTATTCCCGGCAGCAGGGACTGGTCGTCAAATACTGATAAAACGGACGCTGCGCGCCGTTTTATCTGCGCGCGTTCGAAAGGACGGGTGAAGCGCCTTTCAACGCGCGCCCGTCAGGCGCGCCGCGCCGCCACCAGCGCGGCTTCCACGCGGCTCCGCACCTGCAGCTTCTGCAGGATGTTGGTGATGTAGTGCTTGACGGTTTTTTCCGACAGGTGAATGCGGTCACCGATCTCGCGGTTGGTAAGCCCTTGTCCCACGAGCTTGAGGATTTCAAGTTCCCGTTCGGTCAGTTCTTCGAGCGGATCGGCCGGTCGGGCACGCGTGTGCGCGACCAGGATGCCCGCTGCGAGTGACGGGGACACGTAAACTTCCCCTTGGGCGGTGGCGCGGACCACGTTGGCCAGTTCGCGCGCTGAAACCCCCTTAAGCACATAACCGCGCGCCCCCGCTTTGAACGCCGCCAGCAGTTTGTCTTCATCCTCGGCAACGGTCAGCATGACGATCCTGGTTGCGGGACAGGCAGTAGTGATCTTTTCGGCGGTGACCAGCCCGTCCCAGCCGGGCATGCCGATGTCGAGCAGCACCACGTCGGGCAGAAGGTCGCGCGCCAGGCGCAGCGCCTCCTCGCCGTTCGCGGCCTGGCCGACAATGGCGAAATCCGGTTCCGAGGCGAGCGAGTGCACGACGCCGTCCCGGAACAGGGGATGATCGTCCGCGACCAGGATCCGGACCGGCTCACTCATGCTCTGCCTCGAGCGGCGCCATGGGCAGTGATGCCCGGATCACGGTTCCCTGGCCTGGGGTGCTTTGCACGTTGAACGTCCCCCCGAGAATTTCCACCCGCTCGCGCATCCCGACGAGCCCCAAGTGGCCTTCCGCGGCCGCGGTCTGCGGATCGAATCCCGCTCCGCCATCGGCGATCTCGGCCAGCAGATGCCCGTCACGCATGTTCAGGGTGACCCGCTGCTCTGCGGCTCCGCCGTGGCGGAAGCCGTTGGCCAGGGACTCCTGGAGCAGGCGGAACAAGGTGATCTTGACCGGCAGCGGCGCCTCCCGCGGCACGTCGTTCACGCTCAACGCGACCGCGAGGCCCGCCTTGCGCTCGTAATCGCGCACCGCGCGCCGCGCGGTTTCGGCGAGCGAGAGTTGCTCGACCTCGGGCAGGTGCAGCCCTCCGGAGATCGCGCGCAGATCTTCGAGCGCGGACTGCAGGGCTGAATGGAGAGTCCGGAACTCCTCGCCCACCGTGCGTTCCCTGGAGATGGCGCTGACGCAGATGCTGCATACATCGGCCAGCGCCTCCATGCGCATCAACCCCAGCGCCAGGCCCTGGCCGGGACCGTCATGGAGGTCGGCGGCGATGCGATGGAGGAAACGTTCATTGAGCGCCGTGGTGCGCGCCGCGGCGCGCCGCACCCGCTCGTGGAGCTGCTCGTTCTGGGCGAGCAATGCGGTGAGTTGCGCCACCTTCACGCTCAGTTCGCCCTGCTGCGCGGCGATGGTATTGCTCGCGTGTCTCACCAGCCAGGCGAGCAGCAGAAACATCATCAGCGTCGACGTGCCCACCATGAGCCAGCTGCGCAGCCGGGCGGCGCGCACTTCCTGCGCCAGCTCGTCGGTCGTCTGATAGAACTCCGAAACCGCCACGATCTTTCCCGTGCTCGCGGCGCGCACCGGCGCGTAGGTCTCGATCAGCTTCGGCCAATGGGGCCGCTCGAACTCGTTTTCCGGTTCGGCGAGGTCGGCGATCCGGGAGTGCACCTGGCCGGCGAACGCGCCGGCGAGCACCCGCCTGACCGGAAACTGCCGTCCGATGAGGGCCGGGTTGGTGCTGTAGAGGATGCGGCCGTCGGTCGCCCAGATCTTGAACGCCACGATGTGCTGGCCGAGCGGGGTGCCGGACAGCAGGCGGTCCAGCGCCGCGCGGTCCGCCTCGCGCAGCTCCCCGTTGCCGGCCAGCGACTGCAGGTGGGGGGTGACGAGACTGTCCATGTAGAGGCTGGTCACCATGCCCGCGCGGCTGATGACCCCGTTTTCGATTTCCCTCTCCACCCAGGTGCCGACGACCAGCATCCCGGCCAGCAAAATGACGGCCCCGCCCGCCAGCAGCAGGCGCAAGAGAGTGAACCTGGCAAGCACTTTCATGGCCGCGAAATCATTGTAGCAGGTGGGGTCTCACGCACCCATGGACCAATGGCCCACGTTAGAGGGTCCAAGGTCCCGGCGCATTGCGCCCGCCGGCCGTTGTTCCTCCGTCCGGTTTTTTGCACGATGGACGGGAGTCAGGAGACTGACTTTTTTGAAAGGAGATCAGCATGTTCAAGCAAAAATTATTGTTCGTAGTACTCGGCGCCGCGATCGCAGCGACATACGGCACGGCCGCGGCGCAGTCGCCCGCCAAAGGCAAGGCGGGGCTGTCGCCGGCCTGCTCGGCCAATGCGCCGGTCAGGGATTACCTCGTCACCGTCGGCGAATGGGACACCGTGCCCAAAGACCGTGAGGGGAAAGCCGTGGCGTATAACGACCGGGGATTCGCCCGTGCGGCGAACTCCAAGCTGGAGCGTTACAACTTCGACCCTTCGGTCATCATCGTGAAGCGGGGCGACTGCGTGAACCTGCGGATACACGACCTCAAGGGTTCCCATCACAACGTGACGATCGAGGGCACGGAGATCGGCACCGAGGGCGCTGCGTTGATCGATGACGCCGGCAAGGTCCTCAGCAAGGCGGTCGCGCGGGCGAACCCCAACGCATTCGAAGGACCCGAGAAACTGAAGGCCGGCGAGTTCGTGCGGGGCGAGCAGGTCGCGTTCAAGTTTCAGGCGAATCAGCCCGGCACCTACCGCATGATCTGCGAAGTACATACCTTTGTCGGGCCGAAAGGAGAGTTGAGGGGCTACGACGACAAGGGCAAGCCGGTGCAGGGGCCGATGGTCGCCTACATCACGGTACTGCCGTGACGGGCGGCTCGGCGTGGCAGGCGCTTTCCTTGCTCAGGGGGAACGGGAGACAACGCACCTGAAGAGAACTGCCGTAACCGCCTTCGCGGCGGCGGTTCTCTTGCTTACTTTGGTAATGATGGGCTGGATGCTTGCTCGCGTGGCCGAGCATCCGGGGGTGCCGCGCGAGGTCAGCGGGCTGCCCTCCTGGTTCACCGGCGCGCCGGCGGTGCCCGGGGAGGCTGCCGCGGCGCACGGGCACGAGGCGGGCGCCGCGATCGCGTCGATCGGCCCCGGCGCGCCGGCAGCGCAGTCGCCCGAGAAGACCGCCGCGGCGGAAGGCGACTACGCGCAGTTCGCGAACGGCAAGGTCGAAATCGCGCTCACGGAGTACGAGATGAAGCCCCGCAAGCTCCGTACCCGGCCGGGTACGGTGACCTTCGTGCTGCGCAACGATGGGCGCTTCGCGCACAACTTCCACGTCGAGGGCCCGGGGATCGACACCACCGCCGACAAGTTCAGCCCGGGCCGAACCGTCCGCCTCGAGCTCGCCCTCCAGGAAGGCGAATACAAGATCAGCTGTCCCCTCTCCAATCACGACCAGCGCGGCATGCACGGCACGCTGGTCGTGACCGCGAAGCTCGCGGGGAAGTGACATGCCGCTCGATTTCCCGCTGATCGGCGCGCGCTCGGCGGTGTGGATGGTCGCGCAGCTGCATCTGTTTTTCGCGGCATTCGTGCTGGGCGCGCCGATCTTCATCGTCGTGAGCGAATGGCTGGGGTTGCGCACGGGCGATCAGCGCTACGAGCGCCTGGCGAAGGAGACCATGAAGGTGGTGGCGATCGCCTACTCGCTCACCGCGATCTTCGGAGTGCTGTTCACGTTCGTGCTGATGGGCCCGTACCAGCCGATCACGAATTACCTGTTCAAGGCGCTGTACCCGGTGTGGGTCGCGTACGGGGCGTTCATCCTGCTCGAAACCGTGTGCATGTACCTCTACTGGTACACATGGGAGCCTCTCAGCCGCTCGGCGCGCGGCAAATGGGCGCATATCGGGATCGGGTTGCTGCTCAACGTGCTGGGCACCGCCGTCATGCTGCTGATGAACGCGGTGACCGGGTTCATGAACACGCCGCCCAAGCCGATCGAAGCGGCCAGCCTGTGGACGATGGTGGACAACGCCGCATGGTGGCCGCTCAACCTCCACCGCTTTCTCGGCAACATCACCTTCGGCGGCTTCGTCGTCGCGCTGTTCGCGGCCTTCATGTTTCTCACTTCGAAGAAGGACGAGGACCGGGCGTTCTACGACTGGATGGGCTACATCGGCAACCTGATCGGCGTCGGCGCGCTGATCACGATGCCGCTCGCCGGCTACATCCTCTCCAAGGAGCTGTTCGTCTACGATGCGCAGCTCGCCACCTTCATGATGGCGGACAAGCTCTCCGGCTATTTCGTGACGCAGGGGCTGCTGGTGGTGCTGCTCTTTCTCGGCGCGAACTTCTATATCTGGCTCTCCATGCAGCGCATCGAGGGCGGCGCGCGCTTCGCGCCGCACATGAAAGCGGTCTTCGGCGTACTCCTCGCGGGCGGCATCGTCTGGGTGGTGCCGCAGAACTTCTTCCCCGATCTGCTGGCGAAGGCGCCCGCCGGCGTGAGCGAACAGGCGTTGATTCTTCCCGAACGCTTCACCTTTCTCGGCCTGATGGTGGCGAAGGCGCTCGCCGTGACCGCGATCATCATCATGACCTTCGTCACCTATCTGCTCTACCGGCGCGCGCGCGCGACCGGCGCGATCCGGTGGGGCGGCATCGATCCGCTGGCGCAGTACGTGCTCATCTTCATTCCCGCGGTCGCGGTCTACCTGATGGGGCTGATGGGCGCGATCCGCTCGTTCACGCGCATGGACTACCACATCTACGGCGCGGTCAAGGATGTCACCCCGTACTGGTACACGGCGACGCTCGCCCACTCGTCGATCGTGGTGGCCGTCACCACGCTGCTGTTTTTCATGCTGGTGGCGTTCGTCTTCTGGGTGGGCTTCGTCGTGGGGAAAGCCCGTGACTGACGCCGCCGACAACCTTTCGGTGCCGACGTGGAGGCAGCGCGGGCGGCGCGTGAGGAATCCGGCGATCTTCGCGGCGTGCGCGCTCACCGTGATCTGGGGCGGTCTGCCGCAGTTGCCGGCGGCGTGGGGCGTGCGCTTCGGCACGCCTTACCTCACGTTCTTCAGTCTCGCCGCGGTCGGGGCAGCCGGCTTTTTCATGCTGCTCAACTGGGGCCCGATCCGCCAGCCCCGGTCGGCGCTCGCCACGTTCGCCAGCATCCTGCTCGTCTACGTCGCCACGGTGGGCGGCCTCGTGGCCTTCGGCACCTGGTACTACCCCCAGTTCGAAACACCTGTGATGAGGGCAGCCAGGCCGGCGGCGCAGGAGAACGCCGCGGAACAGCGCGGGAGAGCGGTGTTCCTCAACCCGCAGTTTGGATGTTTTGCCTGCCATACGATCGAGGCGCTTGGCATCCGCGGCGGCCAGCGCGGACCGGATCTGTCCTCTGCGGGCAGGCAGGCCGGGGCGCGCAAGCGGGGCGTATCGGCGGAGGACTATCTGCGCGAGGCGGTCGTCGATCCCTGGGCGTGCTTCACGCCGCTGCCGGCGAGCGGGCTCGTCGAGTGCCAGGCGGCCGCCGACCCGGCGAAGACCTATCCCCAGCTGATGCCGCCGGGGGTCAGGGAGCGGCTGACCGCGCAGGAGCTCGGCGATCTCATCGCTTTTCTGAAAAGCCTGCGAGGCGCGGGTGAGCGCAATGGCAAAGGCGGTTGACCATCCGGGACCGCAACGCGCGGCAGACCGCGATATCGCGTGGGCCGCGGTGTGGGCCGGTTTCGCGATCGCGCTCCTCGGCACGCTGGCTGCGGCGACCTGGGCCATCGGGTTCGCCGGAAAGGGAACATGGTGGGCCGCCAATCTGGGCGCCCTGTTCCTGTTCTGCGGCGCTCTGTTTGCGGGCTGGCGGGCCGGGACGGCGGAACCGCTGAACGGCGCGTTCATCGCGGTGTTCTACTTCAGCGTCGCGGCCGCCGTTATCTTCGGCGGCGAGTTTTTCGGGGTCCTGCCGGATCCGCTGCCGGGCCTGCCGCGCGGCGATTCGACATTTTTCTTTGTCTGGCCGCTGGAGCAGCTCGCCGCCGGCACGCTCGGCGCGATGCTCGGCGGGTGGGTGGCGGCCAGACGCAGCAGGTGAGCCATGAACGCACTCGCAGAGAGCCGCCCGCAGGTCGTCTCGTGGAACGTGACGCAGGCGTGCAACCTGCGCTGCCCTCACTGCTACCTCGGCGCGGCAAAGCGCGCCGCGCGGGAACTCAGCACCAAGGAGGGGCTGTCGCTGATTGACGAGCTCGCGGCACTCGGCACCGAGCTGTTGATTCTAACGGGCGGCGAGCCGCTGCTGCGGCGCGATTTGTTGACGCTCGCGCGCCACGCGAGCGGCAGCGGCCTGATGGTGGTAGTGGGCACCAATGGGACGTTGCTCGACGCGCACGCGGCACGCGCGCTCAAGGAGAGCTGGGTAAGGGGGGTGGGGATCAGCCTGGACTCGCTCGACCCGGAAAAGCACGACGCGTTCAGGGGACAGAAGGGCGCCTGGAACAAGGCGCTGCGCGCGATCGAGGTCTGCCTCGCCGAGGGCCTGGAGGTCGCATTGCAGACGAGCGTACTGCCGATGAACCACGAGGAGGTCCCGCGCCTCGCCGCGTTCGCCCGTGAGAAGGGCGTGCGCGCCTTCAATGCCTACTTTCTGGTGTGCACGGGCCGCGGCGAAAAGCTCACGGATATTACGCCGCAGCAGCACGAAGCGCTGCTCGAAGAGCTCATCGCCGTGCAGGCGCGCCACTCGGGCGAGGAGGACCGGTTCATGGTGCGCGCCAAGTGCGCGCCGCACGTGAAGCGCCTCGTCTGCGAGCGGCTGCGCCGCGGCGACATCAGCCCCGTTGCAGCGGTGATGCTGCTCGCCGGCGCGGGCTGCCCGGCGGGCCGCAGCTACCTGAGGATCGGACCCGAGGGCGATGTGACGCCCTGTCCCTATCTTCCCGTCGCGCTCGGCAACGTGCGCCGCCAGCCGCTGCGCGAAATCTGGCAGCAGCCCGAGCCGCTGCAAAAGCTGCGCCGGCTCGAGCTGCGCGGCCGCTGCGGCGCGTGTGAATTCAGGGAGCCGTGCGGTGGCTGCCGTGCACGGGCGCTCGCGGCATCGGGCGACCTGTTCGGCGAGGACCCTTGGTGCACGCATCAGCCCGCGGCCCGCGACGCGGCGCCGGGGCGGTCCGCCATCGCGTGGACCGAGGAAGCGCTCGCCCGCATCGCGAAAGTGCCCCCCTTCCTCCGCAGCCGCGTCATGCAGGGGGTGGAAGCCTACGCGGGCGCGCGCGGCATCGCGAGCATCACGCCCGAGTTGCTCATCGAGGTGCGCGCCGCCTTCACGCGCTCGCGGGCCGCCGGGCGCACGGATGAATCATCAAAGGTTGGATGAGAGCGCATGTACGAGCACCTGCTGGTCGCGATCGACAACTCCAAGCACTCGGCGCAGGCCGTGGCGGCGGCGGTGGCGCTCGCGCAGAAATTCGAGGCGCGGCTCACCGGGGTGCACGTCACCAACCCGGGGCTGCACGGCTACGCCTTCCGGCTGCTCGAGGGCGCGCTGCCCGAGCGCTACCAGGAGGAAAGCGTGCTGGAGCATCAGAGGATGATCCACGAGAAGCTCATCCGCCGCGGACTGACGCTGATCAGCGAGTCCTACCTCGAGCAGCTGCGGGGCCGCGCGGCGGCGGCCGGGGTCGCCTGCGCGACCAAGGTGATCGAGGGCCGGCATTACGAGGCGCAGGCCGAGGAGATCGCGCGCGGCGACTACCAGCTCGCCGTGTTCGGGCATCTCGGGCTCGGCGCCGGCGGGAGAAGCACGCTTGGCGGGGTGGTGGAGCGGATCGCGCGCCGCATCCGCAAGGACCTGCTGGTAGTCAAGGACAGCCCGTTCCGCGCGCGCGAGGACGGCCGCAGGATCATGGTCGCGGTGGACGGTTCGGATTTTTCGTTCTCCGCGCTGCGCAAGGCGCTCGTGCTGGCACAGCGGTTCGACGCCGAGGTACACGCGATCCACGTCTTCGATCCCGATTTTCACCGCACCGTTTTCCGCGAGCTGGTGGGCGTGCTCACCGCGGAAGCCGCCGCCGTGTTCGACTCCCGCGGCCAGCAGGCGCTTCACGACGAGGTCATTGACAAGGGGCTGGCGCGGGTCGGCGGCAAGTGGCTACACGATTGCGAGCTGGCGGCCGAAGGCGCGGGCGTGCGCCTGCGCACCACGCTCCTGCGCGGCAAGTTCTTCGAGGAGATCGTGCGCGCCGCCGCGCGCCTCGATCCGATGCTGATCGTCGTCGGACGCCTCGGCAGGCACCGGGTCGCTTCCTCCGACCTCGGGGCCACGGCGGAGAACGTGCTGCGCTTCGCCCACTGCTCCGTGCTGCTCGCCGGGGTCGAAACGCCGGCGGCGAAGGTGTGACGCGGCCCGCTCAAGGAGGCGTGATGGGAAAGCTCGTCATGAGGGTGCACAGACAGAAAAGCGACGCGAACGGCACGGCCGGCAACCTTGCCCCGCAACGCGCGGGGGCGGAGCTGCCCGAGAAGTTCATCGCGTGGCAGATCCGCAGCCGCGAGGGACTCTACGAGAAGCTGCTGCGGCGCGAACCGGTGCAGTTTCTCGCGGGCCACCTGCCGGTGCTCGCGACGCTGCGGCCGCAGGGCACGGTCAACCTCGCGACCAAGGGCGTCGGGCTCGTCCCGAAGCGCGAATACCTCACCCGCTACATTGACCTCTTCACGCGCGTGCTCGGTGAAACCCGGGGACAGGCGTGGGACGGAACGCTCGCGGTGCGCATCACGGCCGCGCGCGAGCTCCTCCGGCACCCCGGCCACATTGATCCGTGCCGGCTCGGCTCGCTCGAAATCTTCGAGGGCGAGACGTTCCGCAACATCCGCGGCGACCCGCGCGTCGCGCTGCTCTTCACCGGCGGCGGGCCCGATTACCTGAGCTTCCAGGTCGAGGGCATCGCGCAGGTCGTCGAGCCCGGGCGGCCCGTTTACGAGTTTCTGCACGCGAGCCGCCTGCTCTTCGAGCACGAGCGCTTTCACATCGCGCAGCCCGCCTATCCGCACGCGTATCAGTTCCTGGTCAGCGAGGTGCGCGAAAAAACGCCGCACCGCCGCACCGCCTGCCCGGCCAGCAAGCACGGCGCCCGACCCGATGCAGCAGGCTAGGCCGGACGGGTCGGTCCGGATGCGGTTCCGCCGATTCGCAAACCCGTCACTCGGACTTGTATCTGTATTCGCACAAGTCGCGAATCGTGCACTTCGGACAGTCGGGCTTGCGCGCCTTGCACACGTAGCGTCCGTGCAGGATCAACCAGTGGTGCGCGTCGAGCTTGAACTCATCGGGCACCACTTTCAGAAGTTTTTCCTCGACCGTGACCACATTCTTCCCTGGCGCGATGCCGGTGCGATTCGCCACGCGGAAGATGTGCGTGTCCACCGCGATGGTCGGCTGGCCGAAGGCGATGTTGAGGATCACGTTCGCGGTCTTGCGGCCTACGCCCGGCAACGCCTCCAGCTCCTCGCGCGTGCGCGGCACCGGCCCCCCGTGCTTTTCCAGCAGCAGCTTGCAGGTCGCGATGAGGTTTTTGGCCTTGGTGCGGTAGAGCCCGATGCTCTTGATGTAACGTTCCAGGCCCCTGCGGCCGAGCCGCAGCAGCGCGGCCGGCGTGCGGGCGTCCCGGTACAGCTTCGCGGTGGCGAAGTTCACGCTCTTGTCGGTGGCCTGCGCCGACAGCACCACTGATACCAGCAGCTCGAACGGCGAACCGTGGACGAGTTCGCTTCTCGGATTGGGATTGGCGGCGCGTAACCGCTTGAAGATCTCGGCGCGCGTCTCGGGGCTCATGCGATAGGCGGTAACGTGGAGGATTTCACGCCGGAAGGTGGCGGAGGCGTGCCGGCGTCATTATAATCGGTCCCAATATTGGCCAAGGCCGTTGCCGTGAGACTTTTTGCCTCCATGTTGCAAGCGGCGTCTGTCGCCGTGCTGTTGGCCGCCCTGCCGGCCGCGGCACAGCAGGCGATCCTGGAGCGCGACAGCCCGCTCTACGCCGAGCCGCGGCTCGAGTCCACGCAGGTTGCGCAACTCAAACAGGGGGTGGCCGGCGAGGTGATCGGCAAGAACGGCGCGTGGCTCAATCTCAAGACGGAGAACGCGACCGGCTGGCTGTTTTCCTTCAACGTGCGTTTTCAGGCGAAGCCGGGTGAGGCCGCAGAATCGGGGCCGGGCGCAGGCTCCGCGCTCGGCAGGGTGTTCGGCCCGAGTCGCCCCAGCGTCGTCAGTGCCATCGGCATACGCGGGCTCGAGGAAGAGGACTTAAGACAGGCCAGCTTCAACGCCGGACAGATGGGGCTGCTCGATCAGTACGCCGTTTCCAGGGAATCGGCCCAGGACGCCGCGCGCGCGGCGGGACTCGCGCCGGAGCGCGTCGAGTACCTGGACGCGAAACCGCAATGAAGTTACGCCTGAAACCGTGGCTTGCCGTGGTGATGGCCGGCGCCGCGATCGGCGCGGCGGGCGCGGCCTCCATTGACCTCGGACGCATCTTCGACATCGGCAAGGACGTCGTTACGGCCACGACCGGCGTGGACGAAAAAGACGAGATCGCGGTCGGCCGCGAGATCGCGGGCCGCGTGCTGGGAGCGGCCCCGCTGGTCGCGGATCCCGCATTGCAGTCCTACGTCAACCAGGTCGGGCGCTGGATCGCGCTGCAGACCGAGCGCCCGGATCTGCCGTGGCGCTTTGGCGTGCTGGACAGCGCCGCGATCAATGCTTTCGCGGCGCCCGGCGGCCACGTGCTGATCACGCGCGGGCTCTACGAGATCCTCGACAACGAAGCGCAGCTCGCGGGCGTGCTCGGGCATGAGATCGGCCATATCGTGCGGCGCCACCACATCACGGTGATGCAGAAAAGCGCGGCGGTATCCGCCGGCGCGCGGCTCGCGCAGCGCGACAACCGTTCGCAGTTCCTGAACAACCTGATCGGCACCGGCGCGGAGGTCATGGCGCGCGGGCTCGACAAGAGCGCGGAGTTCGAGGCCGACCACATCGGCGTGGTGCTCGCCGCGCGCGCCGGCTATTCGCCTTATGGCTTGATCGAGGTCTTGCACAAACTTGCCGCGCGCGGCGCGTCCGATGCCTCGCTCGCGCTGCTGTTCAAGACCCATCCCGCCCCGGGCGAGCGCCTGACGCAACTCGGCGATGCGCTTTCCCCGCGCATGGCCCGCCTGCCTGCTGGCAAGGAGCCCGTCATCCGGCAGGTGAGCGCGGATGCGCCGCCTCCGCCGGCGGCGGCGAAGCCGGTAGCAGCGGAGGGCGCACGAGCCCTGCAGCAGGAAGAGCCTGCTGCACCGGCGGTCCGCCCGGGCGACAAGGGCGGCGTCGGCATCGATCCGGGCGGCGTCCTGCGCGGCATCTTCGGCCGCTGACGCGAAAGCTTTACCGCCAAGCAACCGTATCGTGAGCGGCAGGGCCGTCCGACCCTCTCTCCAGCCCCCGGCAGAGGATTCGCCATTACTGGGGATTTGTCACCAGTAATAGTGATTTCTCGCTACCGGTATATACTTTTCCTCACCAGGTGCTTGCCATCTATTACAAGTTAGGGCTCCCGGGAGGAAATCGTGGCACTAAACAAGGTGGTAAAGGTCCTGGCATTGGCTGTCGTTCTCTGCATGCTTTCGGGATTTGCGTATGCTCAGGCAAAGATCCCTCTTCCGGAATCTCCAGCGCTTCCGTCAACAGTCAAAATCACGGTTGCGACCCAGCCCGATATTCCACGCGGAGATCACGGGTTGCCGAAGTTCTCAATAGTGTTCGGGAGTTCGTGGTTTACTGTTCCCAAGGAGAACTTCATCGTAGCGAAGCTCTTTGACGCTCTTGGTAAGCCAAACGAGGGACTCGAAATAGAGTTTGAGCAATCTTATTTCGTCGACTATTACGCCGCGCGCATGGATGTCATAAAGAAAGGGACTGGCGCGGCTGCCTTGGCGGCCGTATCCCCGGCCGCCGCGGCGGCATTCGGGGGGCCTGCAATCAATGCACAAGGAATTGCGTATGTGCTCGCGAGGGGACGGGCGAACGGCAAGCCCTTTGCAATTCGCACTGAACATCTCTACACCGGGGTGGACGATCCGGCGACTACGAACGCGAGGCAGTACGGGCCTATCGCTGCGGCGGCACTGTCGAGAGCAGCACAGGAAATTGCAGATGCGATTCGAAAGTAGGAGCCCTAACCACCGCATCGATGCCGACCGCTTCGCGGCGGATCATGCGGGACGTTAGCCATGGCAAAACCGTCATCGTTCATCGCCACCCTGCGTAGACGCATCGCCTCGGCGGCAATCGGTGCATCTACCATTCGTCGCATGGGGCCGAAGGGAACGGCGAAGCGCGCTCGAACGTTTTTGGCCGGTTTAAACCTGAATCGCTTCCAAGTCGATTCAAAGCGGGAATTCGCTCACGTACTCGACAAAGCGACTGATTCGTTTCTTGCCGCACTTCCCCGCAAGGCGAAGCACTGGGGCCTCGCGCGAAAGCTCTTGAACATCTTCCTGCGCGACGCGGCATACAATCGCTATTTGAGCCAACATTTTGCATTGTGGCGGGTCGAGCGCTGGATGGAAGTACCTTTGGACAGTCACGTCGGAAAACAATTACGCGCGAGCTTGGAAGGCAGGCATCTGCCCCGCTGGAAAACGGTTATTGGCCTCGCATCTGACGAAAGTACCGAGTTTCAGAAAGTTGCTACCACCGTCGCGAGACGAAAAGGTGTTACGCGTGTCGATCTCGACGTGTACTACTGGCGTAATCTGACCGGCCGGGGAGATAGGTAACGAA
>JACOVL010000090.1 GCA_016177355.1 Betaproteobacteria bacterium
CTACAGTGCTGAGTGATGAATGCAGAATGATGAATGAATGCTCGCGGTACCCGGCGCCGCTGGCTGCGATGCATTTTGCACTTTGCACTCTACACTCCGCGCTGTATTCATGAACCCTCTCCTCGATTTCTCGGGACTGCCCCGATTCGCCGATTTCAAACCCGGCCAGGTTGCTCCGGCGGTGGACCATTTGCTCGCGGAGAACCGCGCGCTGATCGAGCGCGCGTCCCTGCCGCAGGCGCCCGCGACATGGGATGATTTCGTCGGGCCGCTGGAAGACGCCAACGAGCGTCTGGGGCGGGCGTGGGGCGTGGTGGGCCATCTCAACGCGGTAATGAACAACCCCGAATTGCGCGAGGTTTACAACGCCAACCTGCCGAAGATCACCCAGTACTACACCGAGCTCGGGCAGCACGAGGGGTTGTTCGCCAGGTTTCGCGCCCTCAAGGCCGGCGCCGGCTTCGCCGGCCTTACGCGCGCGCAACGCAAGATCGTCGAAAACGAGCTGCGCGATTTCCGGCTCGGCGGCGCCGGGCTCCCGCCACGGGAGAAGGCGCGCTTCATGGCGATCCGGGAGCGGCTCTCGGAGCTGTCGTCGCGCTTCTCGGACAACTTGCTCGATGCCACCAACGCCTACGCGCACTATGCGAATGATGCCGAAGAACTCGCCGGCATACCGGAGGACGTGCTCGCCGCCGCGCGCGAGGCCGCCCGGTCCGAAGGAAAATCCGGCTGGAAATTCACGCTGCATGCTCCTTCGTACCTGCCGGTCATGCAGTACGCGGAAAATCGCGCCCTTCGCGAGCGGATGTACAAGGCGTACGTGACGCGCGCCTCGGAGTTCGGCAGGCCCGAATGGGACAACACCGCGCTCATCGCCGAAATCGTGAAACTCCGGCGGGAACTGGCGCGGCTGCTCGATTTCGCCGATTACGCCGGGTATTCGCTCGAGCCGAAGATGGCGGAGTCGCCGCGGCAGGTGCTCGAATTCCTGAACGAGCTGGCGGCGCGCGCCAAGCCCTATGCCGAGCGCGACTTCAAGGAAGTCACGGATTTCGCGCGCGCCGAACTCGAGCTCGACCGGGTCGAAGCCTGGGACCTCGCTTATGCCTCGGAGAAGCTGCGCATCGCGCGCCACGACTTTTCCGATCAGGAGGTGAAGCAGTATTTTCCGGAAGACAAAGTGCTGCCGGGCATGTTCAAGCTCACGGAAACGCTCTACGGCCTGGCGATCACGCCCGCCCAGGCTCCGGTGTGGCACCCCGACGTGCGCTTCTACGCCATCCACGACCGCACGGGCAACCTCGTCGGGCAATTCTATGCGGACCTCTACGCCCGGCCGTCCAAGCGCGGCGGCGCCTGGATGGACGAGGTGATGGCGCGCCGGCGCAAGGAAGGCCGGCTGCAGACGCCGGTGGCCTATCTCAACTGCAATTTCTCCGCTCCGGTGGGCGGAAAGCCGGCGCTCTTCACGCACGACGAGGTGATCACGCTGTTCCACGAGTTCGGCCACGGGCTGCATCACCTGCTTACGCGCGTGGACTACCTCGGTGTCTCCGGCATCAACGGCGTGGAGTGGGATGCGATAGAGCTGCCCTCCCAGTTCATGGAGAACTTCTGCTGGGAGTGGGACGTGCTCGCCCCGATGACGAGCAATGTGGACAACGGCGCGCCGCTGCCGCGCGCGCTGTTCGACAAGATGCTGGCCGCGAAGAATTTTCAGAACGGAATGCAGACCGTGCGCCAGCTCGAATTCGCGCTGTTCGACCTGCATCTGCATCATGACTACGACCCGGGCGGGACAAAGACCGTCCTCGACCTGCTCGATGCGGTGCGCTCGCGGGTGGCCGTGGTCATCCCGCCCGCTTACAACCGTTTTCCCCACAACTTCTCGCACGTTTTCGCCGGCGGGTATGCCGCGGGCTACTACAGCTACAAGTGGGCCGAGGTGCTATCGGCGGACGCCTACAGCCTGTTCGAGGAAAACGGCGTGCTCGATCCCCGGACCGGCGGCCGCTTCCGGGACGAGATCCTCGCCGTGGGCGGCAGCCGGCCCGCGCTTGAATCGTTCGTTGCCTTCCGCGGGCGCGAACCGAAGATGGATGCCCTGCTGCGCCACAGCGGCATGGTGGATGCCGGGGCATGAATGCTTTACGCAGTGCGCTGCCTGGTGTTACAGTGATGCATGCCAGTTCCAAGAGGCAACCCGATGAAAATATTGATTATTTTATCGATTGCGTGGGCTCTGCCTGCGGCGCAGACCGGCGCCGCGCAGCTCTACCGCTGGGTGGACGAGAAGGGCAATGTCGAGTGGCGGGACACACCTCCGCCCGCCAGCGCCAAGAAAATCGAGCAGCGCCGCATCAGCGTCAGCACGATCGAGACCTCCGCTCTCCCCTACAGCGTACAGCAGGCGGTGAAGAACTTCCCGGTGACGCTGTGGATCTATGGCTGCGGCGCGCCCTGCGACCAGGCGCGCGCGCTGCTTGCGCGGCGCGGCATACCTTATACCGAAAAGGACCCGCAGGCCGACGCCGAGGCCTTCAAGAAACTGACCGGCGCGGATGAAGTGCCGGTGCTCTTTGTCGGCAACACCCGCCTCAAGGGCTATCTCGAGAGCGAGTGGGACTCCACGCTCGATGCCGCCGGCTATCCCCGGACGGCGATCGCCGGCAGCAAGCCGGCACCCAAGCCAGCCGCCGCGCCCGAGCCCAAGCCTGCTCCTGCTGCGCCGCCGCCGGTCCCGGCGCAATACGTCGTCCGGTAACCGCCGCTGCGCACCGCGGCGAAATGAAGCTCGCTACCTGGAACGTCAACTCGCTCAAGGTCCGGCTGCCGCAAGTCCTCGACTGGCTGGCCAGGCACCGGCCGGACGCACTTTGCCTGCAGGAAACCAAGCTCCAGGACGACAGCTTCCCGCGTCGAGAAATAACCGAGGCGGGATATCAAGCGCTCTGTTCCGGTCAGAAAACCTATAACGGCGTCGCCATACTGTCGCGCACCGCGGGGATGGAGAGCGCGACCGCGATCCCGGGTCTGGATGACCCGCAGAAGCGGGTGCTCGCGGCCACGCTCTCCGGCGTGCGCGTGATCTGCGCCTACGTGCCGAACGGCGAAAACGTCGAGTCCGACAAGTACCAATACAAGCTCAAGTGGCTCGCCGCATTCCAGCGCTGGCTCGCCGACGAGCTCTCGCGCCACCCGCGGCTCGCGGTGCTCGGGGACTTCAACGTCGCGCCGGAAGCGCGCGACGTCTACGATCCCAAGGCCTGGGAAGGACAGGTGCTGTGCAGCGAGCCTGAGCGCGAGGCGCTCCGCTCGCTGTTGCAGCTTGGACTGAAGGACGGATTCCGGCTGTTCGATCAGCCCGAGCGCTCCTTCACCTGGTGGGACTACCGCATGAACTCGTTTCGCCGCAAGATGGGCCTGCGCATAGACCACATCCTGCTCTCCGAAGAACTCGCGAAATCCTGCACCGCCTGCACGATCGACATCGAGCCCCGCAAAAACGAGCGCCCCTCAGACCACGTTCCTGTAATCGCCGAGGTAAGGCTGTAGCGGAACCGCAAATCAACGCAGATAAACACTGAGCTGCGTTAATCAGCGTTCATCGGCGGTTACATTCTCAGGGCTCGACCTTCACGCCTTTCCAGAACGCGATGTAGCCGGCAATGTTTTTCGCCGCGGCCTTGGGCTCGGGGTAGTACCACGCCGCGTCCGGGTTGACCCGACCGCCCACCGCCAGGTTGTGGTAGGAAGCGATGCCCTTCCAGTTGCACGTGGTATGGGTGTCGCTCGGCTGCAGGAACTCCCGCTTCACCGCCTCCGGGGGGAAATAATGATTCCCCTCCACCACCTCGCAGCGGTCGCTCTCCGCGATCACCTGCCCGTTCCAGACGGCCTTCGCCATGTTTCCTCCCGGTCGCTTGTCCGCGTCCCCGCAGCCAGTAAAATAGTGCCTCATGAAGCCGGTGAAAGTTTACTCCGCCCTCGCGGGCATCGCAGCCCTCTGCGCCATAGCGCCCTGCGTCGCGGCCGCCGACTCGAGCGAGGACGTGTTCAAGGGCGCGCTCCGCTACACCGTCCAGGTCAAGGCCACGCTGCCGGTGCCGTTCGACGGCGACCGCAAGGGCTCCGGCCTCGGCGCGGGCTTCCTGGTGGACGCCGGGCGCGGCTGGATCATGACCAACGCCCACGTCGTGGGACGCTCGCCGTCGCGGGTGGAGGTCGCGTTCCACGGCCAGGAGTTCTCCGAGGCGCAAAAGGTCTACGTGGATCCTTTCCTCGACGTGGCGATCATCCGCGTCTCCGAGCACGTCGACACCAGGGGAATTGCGGAACCGAGGCTCGAGTGCGGCTCGATGCCGCCGGTCGGGCACGCCGTGGGCGCTTTCGGCCATCCGTGGCGGCTGGAATTCACCGGCACGCGCGGCATCATCTCCGGCGTCACCGCGAGATACCGCACGGAGCTCCTGCAGACCGACGCCCCGATCAACCAGGGCAATTCCGGCGGCCCGCTGATCAGCCTGGACAGCGGGCGCATCGTCGGCATCAACACCGCCGGCATCCGCGGCGCGCAGAACACCAATTTCGCGGTGGCGATCAAGTACGCCTGCCGCATCCTGCACCTGCTGCAGCGCGGCGAGGATCCTTCACCGCCCGACCTCAAGCTCGTCTATTTCCGGGATGTCGACAACCGCAAGGAGCTGAAGGTCGCGCGCAGCTACGCGGACGACGGGACGCTCAAGCTCCTGCCGGGCGACGTCATCCGGCAGGTGGTCGGGGTGGATGGGGCGATCGAGAACGAAACCCAGTTGCTGCACGCGCTGCGCGGCAAGCTGGCCGGCTCCAGCCTCCAGGTGCTGCGCGGCGGGCAGGAAACGGTGGTCGCCGGCGCGAAGCTCCCGATGGACCAAGTGCTTGAGACCCGCGGCGTGTACGCTTCCGGCGTCCTGTTCGGGCCGATCACGATCCGCGACGCGCTGGAGATCGGCGCGCGCGGCCTGATGGTGCACCATGTCGAGCCGGGTTCGATCGGGCAATCCCAGGAAATAGAGAAATCCGACCTGCTGGAGGCGGTGGATGGCCAGCCGGTGCGCAACGTGGACGAACTCTACAGCCGGCTGGAAGAATCCCGTGACAACGGCCGGCGCGCCGCCCTGACTTTCAAGAAACTCGCCGGCGGGGAGGCGTTGTTCTCCTACACCCAGCGCAACCTGCTGGTCACGGAGCTGCGCGTGATAGGGCCCCAGCGGTTGACGCCCAGCGCGGAATGACAGGTTAAAGGCGCATCACGCCCGCATTCATCGTTCATCGCTTTTTCCGTCGCTTTCGATCTTCAACTCCTGGATCTTGCGGGTCAGCGTGTTGCGCCCGAGGCCGAGCAGTTGCGAGGCTTCGATGCGGCGGCCGCCGGTGTGGGCAAGCGCCTTGACGATCAGCGTTTTCTCGAATTGGCGGAGGAGATCGTCCATGACGCCGCTCTCGCCGCGGTTGAGCAGCGCCTCGACTTCCCTATCAAGCGCGGCCAGCCAGTTGAGCGACGCCGGCAACGCCGCCTCGGCGCGCAACTCGGGCGGCAGGTCCTTGATCTCGATCGCGACCGAGGGCGCCATGACGGTGAGCCAGTGGCAGAGGTTTTCCAGCTGGCGGACGTTTCCCGGAAAATCCTGCGTGGTAAGGTGCTTGAGCGCCGCTTCCGACGGCCGCTTCGGCTCCACGCCGAGCTCGCGCGCGCTTTTCGCGAGAAAGTGGCGGGCGAGCAGCGCAATGTCCTCGCGCCGCTCCCGCAGCGACGGCAGGCGCAGCCGGATGACATTGAGCCGGTGAAACAGGTCTTCGCGGAACAGCCCTTGCTTGACGCGCGTATCGAGATCCTGATGGGTGGCGGCGATCACCCGCACGTTCGCCTTGATCGGCTGGTGTCCGCCGACCCGGTAGAAATGCCCGTCGGAGAGCACGCGCAGCAGACGCGTCTGCAGTTCGGGCGGCATGTCGCCGATTTCGTCCAGGAACAGCGTGCCGCCTTCGGCCTGCTCGAAGCGGCCGCGCCGCATGCTCTGCGCTCCGGTGAAGGCCCCACGTTCATGCCCGAACAACTCGGATTCCAGCAGTTCGCGGGGAATGGCCGCGGTGTTGATGGCGATGAAGGGCTTCGGGGCGCGCGGGCTGTGGCGGTGCAGCGCGAGCGCGACCAGTTCCTTGCCGGTGCCGGACTCGCCGGTGATCAGCACGGTGGCGTGCGACTGCGACAGCCGGCCGATGGCGCGGAACACTTCCTGCATGGCCGGCGCCTGCCCGAGGATTTCGGGCGTGGCTTCCCCGGTTTCCGTCGCGCCTTCCTGGCGCATGCTTTCTTCCATCGCGCGCCGGATCAGCTCCACCGCGTGGTCGACGTCGAACGGCTTCGGCAGGTATTCGTAGGCACCGCCCTGGAAGGCGGTGACCGCGCTTTCCAGATCGGAGTAGGCGGTCATGATGATCACCGGGAGGCTGGCGAAACGTTCTTTCGCCTTGTGCAACAGTTCCAGTCCCGATTCCCCCGGCATGCGTATGTCGCTCACCACCACCTGCGGCGTCTCCGTATCGAGCGCGGTGAGCGCCTCGTGAGCGGAAGAGAAAGTCTTGAACGCGATGTTTTCCCGCGTGAGCGCCTTCTCGAACACCCAGCGTATCGAGCGGTCGTCGTCTATGATCCATACGGGCTTCATCGGACTACTCCTCCACCGGCAGAAGCATCACGAAGCAAGTGGCTCCCGGAACGCTCTCGAACCCGATCATCCCGTGGTGCTGCGTGACAAAATTCTGGGCGAGCGTGAGCCCCAGTCCGCTGCCGCCTTCGCGGCCGGAAATCAGCGGATGAAAAATGCGTTCGCGCAACTCCTCGGGAACGCCCGGCCCGTTGTCCCAGATTTCCACCGCGACGGCGCGGCGGTACGACCGGCGGGCGAGCGTAACCTGGCGCGCGATGCGCGTCCTCAGCCGGATTTCACCATGGCCGCCAAGCGCCTGCGCGGCGTTGCGCACGATATTGAGCGCCGCCTGGATGAGCTGTTCCTTGTCGCCTTTCAGAAAAGGAAGGCTCACGTCGTAATCGCGCCGAAGGACGATGCCCCGGGAATATTCGGCGAGTATGAGGCTCCTCACGCGCTCGAGCACCTCGTGGATATTGATCCGCGCGAGCCGCGGCAGCCGGTGGGGCGTGAGCAGCCGGTCCATCAGGGCCTGCAAACGGTCCGCTTCCTTCATGATCACCTGCGTGTACTCGTGCAGGTTGGGGCGCTCGAGCTCGTGGTCGAGAAGCTGCGCCGCGCCGCGGATGCCGCCGAGAGGGTTCTTGATCTCGTGAGCGAGATTCCGTATCAACTCGCGATTGGCCTGGCTCTGGTCGAGCAGCCGCTCCTCGCGCGCAATCCGCAGTTGCTGCTCGATGTGACGGAATTCGATCAACAGATTCGCGGCCTGCGCATCGCCGTTCATGATTTCCACCGGCGTCACGGTGCATGACAGATGCAGCCGCGCGTGCCCCGTCACCCCGAGCTCCACGTCGTGTTCGGAATAGCTGCAGTTATTGGCGCGCGCGCGCTCGATCGCCGATACCAGAACAACGGGATCGGAAAAGAGCTGGTCGAGCGCCGAGCCCACCATGTTGGTGCTCGACACTTCGAACAGGTTTTCGGCCGCGGGATTCATATAGCTCACGCACAGGCGCTCGTCCACCAGCACCACCGCGGTCGCCAACAGGTCGAGGCCGGACAGGGCCGCTGGTGTCATGTCACAAATCCATATAAGGCGTGGAGCAAGAACCGCGCCAAGGGCCGCCGATCCGTGCAGCGGCCGGGCCAGGCCCCGGGCATTACTTGGCGCCGGCCAGCTCGCGCCTCAGGTTTGCGACGTTGTCCTCGTGGAGCTTGACCTTCTTCTTGTACGGCTCAAGGCGGTCCAGTACGCGTTGATAATTTTTCTCGCTGCCGAGACGCACGCCTTCCTGCTCTTCAAGCTCTTTCCTGGCCTGAGCGAGCAGCCTTTCCTCGCCGGCAAGCTCCTGCTCGAGGATCTTGCGCCGGTCGTTGTCCCGCTGTTTCTGGGTGTTGCCGTCCACTTTGGGAAAGCCGGGCGGCGTGGATCTGGCCTCCGGCCTCGGGCTCGGCAGGGTATTGGGCGGGCCGACGTTGAGCAGCTTGCAGCCCTTGGCTTCATTCCGCAGGTTGGTGAAGCGCTTGTAGCCGCTCCCGTCCACGCATTCCCAGATGTCCGCGGATACCGCGGTCGCCCATAACGCCAGCAGTATGGCCAGTATCAGGTTACGCATGGTGTGAACCTCATCTACCCGGGTAACGCCCGGAGGCAACGGTGGTTGACCGTATCTCCCCAAAAGATTTATCTAAGTCTATGTCAGAAAATCAGAATTTGCAACGCACCTAAATGGTGCGGCGGCCTCAAGGCAATAAAAAGGGCGGGGGCATCCCCACCCTTTAGACCGTTCCCGTCGCGACGAATTACAGGCTGTAGTACATCTGAAACTCGAGCGGGTGGGTGGTCATGCGGAAGGCCGTGAGCTCCTCTTCCTTGAGCGCCATGTAGGCCTGCAGCATCTCCTTCGAGAATACCCCGCCGCGCGTCAGGAACTCGTGGTCCTTCTCGAGCTCCTCCAGCGCCTGCTCGAGCGAAGCGCACACCTTGGGCACGCGCGCGGCGACTTCCGCCGGCAAATCGTAGAGGTTCTTGTCGATCGGGTCGCCCGGCTTGATCTTGTTCTGGATGCCGTCGAGACCCGCCATCATCATCGCGGTGAAAGCGAGATACGGGTTCGTCGTCGGATCCGGGAAACGCACCTCGATGCGGCGCGCCTTGGGATTGGACACCAGCGGCACGCGCACCGCGGCCGAGCGGTTGCGCGCGGAATACGCGAGATTGATCGGCGCCTCGAATCCCGGCACCAGGCGCTTGTAGGAGTTGGTACCGGGGTTGGTGATGGCGTTCAGCGCCTTGGCGTGCTTGAGGATGCCGCCGATGTAGTGCAGCGCCAGTTCCGACAGCCCGGAATAACCGTTGCCGGTGAACAGATTCTGCCCGCCCTTGGCAAGCGACTGGTGCACGTGCATGCCGGAGCCGTTGTCGCCCACCACCGGCTTCGGCATGAAAGTCGCGGTCTTGCCGTAGGAGTGCGCGACGTTGTGCACCGCATATTTGTAGATCATCATCCAGTCGGCGCGCTTCACCAGGCTCGCGAACTTGGTGCCGATCTCGTTCTGCCCCATGGCGCCCACTTCGTGGTGGTGCACCTCGCACTCCACGCCCATTTCCTGCATCGCGAGCACCATCGCCGAGCGGATGTCCTGCAGCGAGTCCACCGGCGGCACCGGGAAGTAGCCGCCCTTGATCGGAGCGCGGTGGCCCATGTTGCCGCCCTCGAATTCCTCGCCGGAGGACCACGGCGCTTCTTCCGACTTGATCTTGTAGAAAGCCTGGCCCATCTCGATCTTCCACGTCACCGAATCGAAGACGAAGAATTCCGGCTCGGGCCCGAAGTAGGCGGTGTCGGCGATACCGGTGGATTTCATGTACGCCTCGCCGCGCTTGGCGATCGAGCGCGGATCGCGGTCGTAGCCTTTCCCGTCCGAGGGCTCGATCACGTCGCAAGTCAGGAGCAGCGTCGGCTCGTCGGTAAACGGGTCCATGCGCGCGGTGTCCGGATCCGGCATCAACGTCATGTCGGAGGCCTCGATGCTTTTCCAGCCGGCGATGGAAGAGCCGTCGAAGAAGTGGCCATCGGTGAACTTCGCCTCGCCGAACGCCGACACCGGCACCGAAACATGCTGCTCCTTGCCGCGGGTATCGGTGAAGCGGAAATCCACGAATTTCACCTCGTTGTCCTTGACCATTTTCAGTACATCGGCGACGGTTGCCATCGAGTTCTCCATGAGTTGAGTGGTGAAGCGAACGGTAAATCGGGATTGCTGATTCAGCAGGATTTGTACCAAGGCTTTTTTTGCGAAGCGCATTGTGCCATAAGGGGTTTATTTCCCACAGACAGGCTGTTGCGCACTATATTAGTGCAAACCATTTATTGCCAGCACCAATATGGTGCAAAAGGATCAACTCGGGAATGCTGTAAAATTTATCTTAATTTCCAGGCTGATAGGCAACCGTCCGCTTACACCGGCGTTGCGAAAAAGCGGGGTCAACTCGATCTCAGGATGCTGTCATGGATATCGCCGACATCCTCAATACCGCCCGTGAACGAGCTCGGCAAATGAGCCTGCCCTACGCCGGCGCGCTGACGCCGGGCGAAGCCTACGCAGTCTGGCAGCAGGCGCCGGGCGCGCAACTGGTCGATGTGCGCACGCGCGCGGAATGGGATTATGTCGGCCGCATCCCGGGCGCGACCGAAATCGAAATACTCACCTATCCCGGCAACCGGCCCAACCCCGAGTTTGTCGCCGAGCTGGAGCGCCGCGTGAGCAAGGCGGCGCCGGTGATGTTCATCTGCCGCAGCGGCGGGCGCTCGCACAACGCCGCCATGCTCGCGACCGAGGCCGGCTACAACTCGTGCTACAACGTGCTCGAGGGCTTCGAGGGGGACAAGGACAGGCAAGGCCATCGCAATACGACGGGCGGCTGGCGCGTCGCGGGTTTGCCGTGGACGCAAGGCTAAATCACTCATCATTCATCATCAGTACTTCACGCCGACCAGTTGACCACGCCGGCATACGCCGTGGCGAGCACGACGACGCCGAACGCGATGCGGTACCACGCGAACGGCGTGAAGTCATGTGTCGCGATATAGCGCAGCAGCCAGCGCACGCAGAGAAACGCCGACGCGAACGCCGCGACAAAGCCGGCCGAGAATAGGCCGATGTCGCCGCCATCGAGCAGCGCCCGGTGCCGGTAGAGGTCGTACAGCCCGGCGGCGACCAGCGTCGGCACCGCGAGGAAGAACGAGAACTCCGTGGCCGCGCGGCGCGAGAGGCCGAACAGCATTCCGCCGATGATGGTGGCGCCGGAGCGGGAAGCGCCCGGGATCAGGGCGACGGATTGGGCCAGCCCGACCTTGAGCGCGTCCTTCCACGTCATGTCGTCCACGCTTTCCACCGCCGGAACGCGGGCACGGCGCTCCACCCACAGGATGATCAGCGCCCCGGCGATGAACGCGAGCGCGACCGGAACGGCATGAAACAGGTGCCGCTTGATCGCCCCCCCAAAAGCGAGACCCAGCAGCGCGGCCGGCAGGAACGCGATCAGCAGGTTCAGCGCGAACTTCCGCGCCAGGGCGTCGCTGAAGGCGCCGGTGATCATGCGCGCGAAACGCCGGCGGTACTCCCACACCACCGCCAGCATGGCCCCGGTCTGGATCACGATCTCGAAGACCTTGCCTTTTTCATCGTGGAAGCCGAGCAACTGCCCGGCGATGATCAGGTGCCCGGTGCTGGAAACGGGGAGGAATTCGGTAAGGCCCTCGACGAGACCGAGCACGAGAGCCTTGAGGTATAGCGCCAAGTCCATGCGGTGGCGCTATTCTACGCGAGCGAGAGCGCTACTCGTAGCGCAGCGCCTCGATCGGCAGCAGGCGCGAGGCCTTGCGTGCCGGATAGAAGCCGAAGAACACGCCGATCGCCCCGGCGGAGCCGACCGCGAGCGCGATCGATTCCGGCCGCAGCTCGATGCGCCAGCCTGCGAAATGCCCGATCGAGTACGAACCGACCACGCCCAGCATGATGCCGAGCAGTCCGCCGATCAGGGCGAGCGTGATCGCCTCGACCAGGAACTGCACGAGGATGTCGTGGGCGCGCGCGCCGACCGCCATCCTGAGCCCGATCTCACGGGTGCGCTCGGTGACGGAGACCAGCATGATGTTCATGATGCCGATGCCGCCCACGAGCAGCGACACCGAGGCTATCGCGGCGAGCAGCAGCGCGAGCACCCGGCTCGACTGCTCGCGCGCCTGCAGCACCTCCGACAGATTGCGCAGGATGAAGTCGTCGTCCTGGCCGGCCTGGAGCCGGTGCCGCTGGCGCAGCAGGTTGCGGATCTCCTCCTCCGCCTCCTTCATGTCCGCGTCCTCGCGCACCTTGACCGAAATGTTGCTGACATTGCGCCGTTTCGCCTGGCTGTAACCGAGCACCCGGTTGCGGGCGGTGCTGATCGGCATCAGGATCACGTCGTCCTGGTCCTGCCCGATCAGGCTCTGGCCCTTGCGCTCGAGCGTGCCGATCACGGTCAGCGGGACCTTGCGCACCCGTACCACCTGCCCCACCGGATCGGCGTCCCCGAACAGCGAACGCGCCACCGTTTCCCCGATCACCGCGACCTTCGCCGCGCCCTGCACCTCCAAGGGCTCGAAAGCCTTGCCCGTGGCGATCGTCCATTGGCGCGCCTCGAAGTATTCCGGCGTCACGCCATAGAAAACGGTCGACCAGTTGTTATTGGCGGCTACCACCTGGCCGCCGCCGCGCAGCGCCGGCGCGGCGGCCTGCACCATGGGAATCTCGCGCTGGATCGCGTACGCGTCCTCCTCGGTGATCGAAGGCTGCGAGCCGGCGCCGAGCCGCGCGCCTCCCGCGGTGACGGAACCCGAGAGGATGATGATGAGGTTGGAGCCGAGCGTCTTGATCTGGTCCTCAACCCGGGCCCGGGCCCCCGTTCCCACGGCAATCATGGTGATCACCGCGGCCACCCCGATGATGATGCCGAGCATGGTGAGGGCGCTGCGCAGCTTGTTCACGCGCAGCGCGCGCAACGCGATTCGAATGCTGGCGAGAATATTCATGCAGGCTCCGCCGCGAGCCGCTCGGCCATCGCCACCGCATCGACGGGCTGCGCGACAGGGTGGTCTTCCACCACCCGCCCGTCGCGAAATCCGATGATGCGCCCCGCGAACGCCGCGATGTCGCGCTCGTGCGTCACCAGAACCACGGTGATGCCCCTGCGGTTCAACTGCTGCAGCAGCGCCATCACCTCGCAGCTCGTGTGCGTGTCGAGCGCGCCGGTCGGCTCATCGGCGAGTATCAGCAGCGGATCGTTGACCAGCGCGCGCGCGATCGCCACGCGCTGCTGCTGGCCGCCCGAGAGCTGCGCCGGGTGATGGTGCGCGCGCTCGGCGAGCCCCACCTCGGCGAGCCGCGCGAGCGCGCGGCGGCGCCGCTCCTCCCGGGCGAGGCCGCTGTAGAGCAGGGGCAACTCGATGTTCTCCGCCGCGGAGGTGCGCGGCAGCAGATTGAAGTTCTGGAATACGAAGCCGACCCGCCGATTGCGGATCGCCGCGAGCGCGTCCCCGGTGAGGCGCGACACCGGTTCGCCCGCGAGGTGGTACTCACCCGAGGTCGGGTTGTCGAGGCAGCCGAGCAGGTTCATGAACGTGGATTTGCCCGAGCCCGAGGGGCCCATCACCGCGACGAACTCACCTGCGGCGACCTCGACCGACACCCCGCGCAAGGCGGGCACGGTGTAGCCCTCGAGGTAGTAGTCCTTGGTGAGGTTACGCGTGACGATCAGCGGCTGGCCCATGGAGAAGCCGTACCGGTCGCTAGAAGAACCCGAACCGGTATCCGCCCGGGGCGGCGGCGCGCGTCCGCGCCGCGTCGCCGCTGCCGACGATCACCTGCGCGCCCTCGGCCAGTTCGCCGCTCACGATCTGGCTGACGCTCCCGTCGGTCAGTCCCAGGCGCAGGTTCACCGCCCTCGGCTGACCCGCCGCGTCGAGCACGAAAACCCGCCCCTGCGTCACACCGCGGGCCTGCTGCTCCGCCAGGTATTCCTGATAGCGCGCGCGCTGCTCTTCCCGCAGCATGGTGGAGATCTTGTCGCGCGCTTCGGCGCGCAACCGCCGCACCTGCCGCTGCCGCTCGGCCTCGTCCTCGACCGTGAGCGCCCTGATCCTCTTGCCGGTCTCGCGCTGGATCGCCTCGAGTTTCGTCTGCTGTTCGGCATCCAGGCCGAGCTCCCGGGTGAGGCGCTCGCGCACTTCCTGCCCGCGCCCCGCTGCTCCGCCTCCCGTGGGCGCGGTCTCCGCGCTCCCGGGAGCATTCTTCGGCGCATCCTTGGGCGCGTCCGCCATCCCGGCCGGTCGAAAGCGCAGCGCCGCGTTGGGGACCCTGAGCACGTTCTCGCGGCCGTCGACCACGAGCCGCACATTGGCGGTCATCCCCGGCACCAGCATGAGATCCGGATTCGGCGCGGAGATCACGGCAACGTAGGTCACCACATTTTGCACGACCTGCGCCGCCTTGCGCAGCTGGACCACCTTGCCGGAGAAGGCGCGCGCGGGGAAGGAATCGACCGTGAAAGCCGCCTCCTGCCCGACCTGCACCCGGCCCACTTCCGCTTCGTCGATCGAAGTGTCGACCTGCATGTCGCGCAGGTTCTGCGCGATCACGAACAGGGTCGGCGCCTGCAGGCTCGCCGCCACCGTCTGGCCCGCGTCCACGTTGCGCGAGATGACGACGCCGTCCACGGGGGCGCGGATCGCCGTTCGCTCGAGGTCCACCTGCGCCTGCGCGAGTTGCGCCACGCGCTGCTTCACCAGCGCCTCGACGTTTCGGACCTGCGCCAGACCGACCTCGAGCTGCGCCTGCGCGGTCTTCACCTGCTCAACCGCCGCCTCGAACGCGGCCTGCGCCTTGTCGCGCACCGCCTCGGACACGAAATTCTTCTCGTGGAGCGCCTTGCTGCGCCGGAACTCGCGCTCGGCGTCCGCGAGATTGACCTTGCCGCGCGAGACTTCCGCCTGCAGCGCCGCGACGTTGGCGCGCTGCGTCAGCACGGTCGCCCGCGCCGCTTCGACGTCGGCCATCGCCTGGCTCACGCGCAACGCAAAAGTGTCGGGATCGATGCGCGCGATGACCTGGCCTTTCTTCACCTCGGAGTTGTAGTCGACATAAATTTCCTTGATCTGCCCGGACACCTGCGATCCTACCTGCACCGACACCACCGGATTGAGCGTGCCGGTGGCCGAGACCACGGCGGTTACGTTCCCGCGCTCCACCTTGGCGAACCGGTAATTCGGCGCAGCCCCGCGCGCGCCCCACCACCCGTAGGCGGCGGCGCCGGCCGCCAGCACCCCGGCGGCGGCGATCGCGGCCACAACGCTTTTGCGCGAACTCCAACTCATGATCCGTTCACTGCTTTAGAGCGGGGATTGTAACCGAGGTGCCGCAAGGCGCCCACGGCGGGCGGCCTGCGGGTGTAACAAAAGGTTTCAGCGGGCGGCGGGGGCGGGTTCGGCCAGCGCGTCGCGCACCGCCTGCCTTGCCGCGGCCTCGAATGCGGTGAGCAGCAAGAGTCCCACCAGCGTGCCGCGCAGCTTCAACTCGTTGCCGATCGCTTCGGCGCGCTGGTCGAGCTCGGCCGGGGCCGGCGGCTTCCTGCCTTCCACGGCCGCGAGCAGCGCCGCACGCAGGTGCGCGAACAACAACGATACGTCGTCCTCGCGGACGACACCCTTCAGAAGAACCTTCGGGTCGAGCAGCGTTTCGAGCTGCGCGAACGGATCGTTGCCCTCAGCATGGGCGGGCGCAATCAACGCGGCGCCCAGGAATGTGGCGCACAAGATCCGACGGATACGCATCGTCAATCTCCTTCTGTCGCGGCTCAGGCACCCGGTCCTCATTTAACGCCCGACGCCGGCTTTAGTTTACAGGCAAGTCCCGCCGGTCCGCAGCCCGGCCCCCGGCGACGGCTGGAAACCGTAAACGATCCGGGGTAAGATTCTTACTTGATATTGGTAATACTGAAGAGGATACCATGCGCATCACCAGCAAGGGGCAGGTAACGATTCCCCAGGGCATCCGGGAAAGGGCCGGCCTGTTGCCGAATACCGAGGTCGAATTCGAGTATGCAAAAGGCAAGGTCACGCTCAGGCCCGTCGGCAAGCGCCAGAACCGCGTTGACCGTGCAGTCCAGCGGCTGCGCGGCAGCGGCACCAGCGCGACGTGGAAAGGCCTGCCGACGGACGAGATCATGAAGCACCTGCGGGGCGAAGTTTGACCGATGGCGTTGGCGCGTGCGTCACCGGACACGCTGGTGGACAGCAACGTGCTGATAGACATCGTTAACGAAGATCCGCAATGGCTGGACTGGTCAACCTCCGCCCTGCGTAAAGCAGGCCGTTCCGGCGCCCTGGTTATCAATCCCATCGTCTACGCCGAAATCTCCACACGATTCGAGACGCTGGAGGACCTCGAGGCGGCGATCCGGGATTTCCGTTTCAGGCGCGAGCCATTGCCGTGGGAAGCCGCTTTCCTGGCCGGGAAGGCCTTCGTGCGCTACCGGGCCCAAGGCGGGGCGAAACGTTCGCCGCTGCCCGATTTCTATGTTGGCGCGCACGCGGCACTCGCCGGATTGACGCTGCTCACGCGCGATGCGCGGCGCTATCGCGAGTACTTCCCGAGACTGAAGCTGATTTCGCCAGATTGAGCACGCGCACCGGGGAAAAAACGGCGGACGCAGCCGCCGTTTTTATTTGCGGCTGGCCCGCGTCAGGCGCGGCGGTAGATCTCCGCGCCGCTCTCGACGAATTCCTGCGCCTTCTCCTGCATGCCCTTCGCGAGCGCCTCTTCCCCGGACAAGCCCTGCTGCGCGGCGTAGTCGCGCACGTCCTGGGTGATCTTCATGGAGCAGAAATGCGGGCCGCACATCGAGCAGAAATGCGCGAGCTTCGCGCCTTCCTGCGGCAGCGTCTCGTCGTGAAACTCGCGCGCCTTGTCCGGGTCGAGCCCGAGATTGAACTGGTCGTCCCAGCGGAATTCGAAGCGCGCCTTGGACAGCGCGTTGTCCCGGATCTGCGCGCCCGGGTGCCCCTTGGCGAGATCGGCGGCGTGCGCCGCGATCTTGTAGGCCATGATGCCGTCCTTGACGTCGTCCTTGTCGGGCAGGCCCAGATGCTCCTTCGGCGTGACGTAGCACAGCATCGCCGTGCCGTACCAGCCGATCATGGCGGCGCCGATCGCGGAGGTGATGTGGTCGTAGCCCGGCGCAATGTCCGTGGCGAGCGGCCCCAGCGTGTAGAACGGCGCCTCGTGGCAGTATTTCAACTGCAAGTCCATGTTTTCTTTTATTAATTGCATGGGCACGTGGCCGGGCCCCTCGATCATCACCTGCACGTCGTGCCGCCACGCGATCTCGGTCAGTTCGCCAAGCGTCTTCAATTCCGCGATCTGCGCCTCGTCGTTGGCGTCATGGATCGAGCCGGGGCGCAACCCGTCGCCGAGCGAGAACGACACGTCATAGGCTTCGAGGATCTCGCAGATCTCCTCGAAACGGGTGTAGAGAAAACTTTCCTGGTGGTGCGCGAGGCACCATTTCGCCATGATCGAGCCGCCGCGCGAGACGATGCCGGTCATGCGCTTCGCCGTCATCGGGATGAACGGCAGCCGCACGCCGGCGTGCACGGTGAAGTAGTCCACGCCCTGCTCGCACTGCTCGATCAGCGTGTCGCGGTAGATCTCCCAGGTCAGCTCCTCCGCCTTTCCGTCCACTTTTTCCAGCGCCTGGTAGATCGGCACGGTGCCGACCGGCACCGGGGAGTTGCGGACGATCCATTCGCGCGTCTCGTGGATGTGCTTGCCGGTGGAGAGGTCCATGACGGTGTCGCCGCCCCAGCGGATCGCCCACGTCATCTTCTCGACTTCCTCCTGGATGCCGGAGGAGAGCGCCGAGTTGCCGATGTTGGCGTTGATCTTCACCAGGAAATTGCGGCCGATCACCATCGGCTCGGTTTCCGGATGATTGATGTTGGCCGGGATGATGGCGCGGCCGCGCGCGACCTCGTCGCGCACGAATGCAGGCGCGATCACGCGCGGGATGGCGGCGCCGAAATGCTCGCCGCCATGCTGCTTCGTGAGCAGATCCACCAGCCCCTCGCGCCGCTGGTTCTCGCGGATCGCGATGAATTCCATCTCGGGCGTGATGAGACCGCGCCGGGCATAATGCATCTGAGTGACGTTGCGGCCCGGCTTCGCGCGCCGCGGCTTGCGTCCGAGCTGGAAGCGCAGCCGCGCGAGCTTCGCATCGGCGAGCCGCTCGCGGCCGTAGCGCGAGCTCGGGCCGTCGAGCTCCTCGGTATCGCCGCGCTCCTCGATCCAGCGCTGGCGCAACGCCGGCAACCCGGCGCGGATGTCGATCCTCGCCTCCGGATCGGTGTAAGGGCCGGAAGTGTCGTACACCTGTAGCGGCGGGTTCCTCTCGGCGCCGAAGGAAGCCGGCGTGTCCGCCTGCGAGATCTCGCGCATCGGCACCCGGACGTCGGGCCGCGACCCCTGCACGTGGATCTTGCGCGAGTTGGGCAGCGGCTTCACCGCCGCTTCATCGACGTGCGCCGCCGCGTTCAGAAACTTGGGATTGGCGTTCATGCTCGCTCCTCGGGTTGCATGGCGGGAGCGCCGCGGGAGCGATGGCGGAGGAGTCCTGGCCACGCTTCCCTACGACGGCATTACCCGCATCAGGTTCTAAGGGTCTTTCTCACCCGATCGCAGCTGCAATCAGGACCCCCAACGTGTGCTTTGAACGTAACCCAATTGTGCGATAATTGCAAGCCCGAAAAGGCGCATTTTCGCCGGCAAAAATCCCCTCCCGATGAGCCCGCAACTGGATGTCGAGCAAGCGCGCTTCAACATGGTCGAGCAGCAGATCCGGCCGTGGGAGGTGCTCGACCAGCGGGTCCTCGACCTGCTGTTCCGGGTGCGCCGCGAGGAATTCGTCCCGCCGCAGTACCGCGCGCTCGCTTTCGCCGACCTGGAGATCCCGATCGGCCACGGCGAGAAGATGCTCGCGCCCAAGCTCGAAGCGCGGCTGCTGCAGGAGCTCGCGCCGCAGCCCGGGGACAGAATACTTGAAGTGGGAACGGGAAGCGGCTACATGACGGCGCTCCTGGCGGGCCTCGGCGGCCATGTTTACAGCGTGGACATCGTCGCCGGGTTCACGCAATCAGCCGGCGCCAGGCTCGGCGCGCACGGCGCCGGCAACGTCACGCTCGAGACCGGCGACGCCGCCCGCGGCTGGGACCAGCATGCGCCGTACGACGCGATCGTGCTGACCGGCTCCGTGCCGGTGCTGCCGGAGGCAATCCAGAAGAGCCTCAAGCCCGGCGGCCGGCTGATCGCCGTCGTGGGCGAGCCGCCGGTGATGGAGGCGAAGCTCATCACCTGCGTCGCCGCGGGCATCTGCCATTCAACCGGCTTGTTTGAGACCTGCATCGCGCCGCTCAGGAACGCCCTCCAGCCCGAGCGATTCGTGTTCTGAGGCACACTTGGCAAGGTTCCCGAGAACCGCGGCACTGGCGCTGGCGCTGAGCGCGAGTCCATGCGCATTGAGCGCGGACTTGCTGGAAGTCTATCGCGCCGCGCAATCTTCCGACGCCACATACGCCTCCGCGCGCGCGGCCTGGGCCGCGGGCCGGGAGAAACTGCCCCAGGGCCTGAGCGGGCTCCTGCCTTCCGCATCGCTTTCGGGCTCGACCCAGCAGAACGACCGCGACCTGCGTTTCCGGACGCCCGGGCTGGTGGGCGGCGAGTCCCAATTCAATACCAACGCGCTTAACGTCACCATCACCCAGCCGGTATACCGCCGGCAGAACATGGTCACCTTTGAGCAGTCGAAGACCCAGGTCGCGCAGTCGGACGCGGTGTTTGCTACGTCCGCGCAGGACCTGATCGTGCGCGTGGCGCAGGCTTACTTCGACGTGCTGCTCGCCCAGGATTCGGTCGCGTTCGCCCAGGCGCAACTTTCCGCCATCGGCCAGCAATTGGAACAGGCGAAGCGTAATTTCGAGGTGGGCACGGCCACCATCACCGATACTCATGAAGCCCAGGCGCGCTACGACATCACGCTGTCGGCGGAGATTGCCGCGAGCAACGATCTGGAGATCAAGAAGCGCGCCCTGGAGGTGATCATCGGCCGCCAGGCGCCGGGGTTGACCCCCCTGGGGGACCGTTTCAGCCCCCGCCTGCCGGATCCCGACAACATGCAAAACTGGGCCGAGCAGGCGCTGCGCTCGAACCTGCAGGTGCGCGCCGCCGAGGCGAGCCTGACTTTCGCCTCCCAGGAAGTGGAGCGCAACCGCGGCGGACATCACCCCACCGTCGACGTGTTCGCGACTTATTCGAACACCGGCAGCGGTGCTTCGACCCCGGGCGCCGTTGGCGGCGGCACCGACATCACTACGCGCATTATCGGATTGCAATTCGCGATCCCGCTCTACCAGGGTGGCGCGGTCAATTCGCGGGTTCGCGAGGCCGTTGCCAACGAGGACCGCGCGCGCCAGGACCTGGAGAGCGCGCGGCGCCAGGCCGAGCTCTCGGTGCGCCAGTCATTCCTCGGCGTGACCAGCGGGCTGGCGCAAGTGAAAGCGCTGGAGGCGGCGCTCGTCTCCTCCCGCAGCTCGCTCGATTCCACGCGGCTGGGACAGGAGGTAGGGGTCAGGACCCAGGTGGACGTGCTGAACGCCCAGCAGCAGCTGTTCCAGACGCGGCGCGACCTCTCGCAGGCAAAATACAACTACATACTCTCCCTGTTGCGGCTGAAAGCCGCGGCCGGCAGCCTCGCCGAGGAAGACCTCGCCCTCGTCAACGCGTGGCTGGACAAGCAGTGAACCCCATTCCCTATTAACAAGAGTGAAATCCGGAAGGCGGTCATCGCGCAACGCGATGCGATGACTGCAACCATGCGCCGGGAGCTGTCCGGGCGCATCACCACGCGACTGCTCGCGCTCGATGCCTACCGCGCGGCGCAGTGCGTGCTGGCCTACGTGAGTTTCGGCGGCGAGTTCGACACGGCACACTTCATCGGCGACGTTCTCGCCAACGGCAAGCAACTGGTCCTCCCCAAAGTCGAGCGCGCAAGCCGCGCCCTCAAGCTCTACGCGGTGCGCGATCTTGAGCGGGAACTCGTCGCCGGCATCCGGGGCATCCGCGAGCCAAATCCCGACTTGTGCCCGGAAGCGCCCGCCTCGCGCATCGAATTCGTGCTGGTGCCGGGCGTCGCTTTTACCCGGCGCTGCGAACGGCTCGGCTACGGCGGCGGGTTCTACGACCGGCTGATACGCGAATGGACGCCGCGGCCGCACCTCGTCGCCGCCGCATTCGGGCTGCAAGTGGTTCCCGAGCTGCCGGTTTCCCCAGCCGATCAGCAGGTTGATCTCGTCGTCACCGAAAACGCCGAGTACCGCCGCTAAAACTTCAGCAAATCGAGCGTCCTGCCGGTCGCGCCGCGATGGGCGGCGCAAAAGGCGAGAGCCGCCCGCGCCATGCGTTGCGCCTCGGACCGGTCCTGCAGCAGGCGCGCGGCTTCCCGGACCAGCGCATTCGCATCCGGCGCCTGGCGCGCGGCCCCGGCTCCCACCGCGAGTTCCGCCGCATCGGCGAAGTTGTAGGTGGACGGCCCGACCAGCACCGGCTTGCCGGCGGCGCAGGCCTCGATCAGGTTGTGGCAGCCGAACGGCAGCAGGCTGCCGCCCACGAACGCGACGTCGCACGCGGCGTAATAGGCAAACAATTCCCCCATGCTGTCGCCGAGCACGACCTGGGTTTCGGGCGCGACCGGCGCGTTCCCGCTGCGGCGCTGATAGCGGATGCCGCGCGCCGCCAGCAGCCGGGCGACTTCCTCGAAGCGCTGGGGATGGCGCGGCACGATCACGGTGAGCAGCCCCGGCACGGCTGCGTCGGGCAGCGCCGAGAGCAGGAGCTCCTCCTCCCCGTCCCGCGTGCTGGCCGCCAGCAGCACCGGTCGGTCCGCCGCGTGCCCCGCCCGCCAGGCTGCGCCGCGCTCCAGCTCATCGCGCGGCGGCTCGATGTCGAACTTGAGATTGCCGGTGACGGCTACGTTCGAAGCGCCCAGCGCGCTCAGGCGCTGCGCGTCGTCCCCGCCCTGGGCGGCCACCGCGGCAAGACCGCCCAGGCTTTCCCGCGCGAGCCCGGGGTAGCGCCGGTAACGGAGGAAGGACTTTTCGGAAAGCCGCGCATTGACCAGGTAGAGCGGGACGCGGTGCGCCCCGCAAGCATGGATCAGGTTGGGCCAGATCTCGGTCTCTATCACGACCCCGATCTGCGGCCGGAAATGGTCCAGAAAACGCCGCACCGCTCCCGGGTAATCGTACGGCAGGTAGCAACGGGCGATGTTGGCGCCGAAGACCTGCTCGCCGGCTTCGCGCCCCGTCGGGGTCATGTGGGTGAGCAGGATGCGGTGTTGCGGATAGCGGGCGCGCAGCGCCTGGACGAGCGGCTCTGCGGCGCGCGTTTCGCCGACGGAGACCGCATGCAGCCAGATCAGCGGCGCTCCGGCTTGTTCCTTGCAGTAGCCGAAGCGCTCCGGGACGTGCTCGAGATAGGCGGGCTGGCGCCATGCCCGCCACGCGAGCCGCAGCAGCACGTAAGGCAGCAGCACGTAGAGCAGCAACGTATAGATGCCGCGCATCCCGCTCATGCGATCAGCCGTTCCAGTGCGGCGACCGCCTCCTTCACTGCCGGCATGGCGCCGATGCCTCCGAGATTGGCCGCGCGCGGGCTGCCGTAGAGGCCCGTTGCCGCCGGATCGGTCGCGCAGAACACGCCGACCGTCGGCACCTGGAGCGCGGTCGCGAGATGGGTGAGGCCGCTGTCGACGCCGATCACTGCGGACGCGCCGGCGAGCAGCGATGCCATCTCGTCTAGAGGCAGCAGCAGCGGCACGACGGCGTTCGGGATGGCCGCGGCAAGCCGCTCGCTGCGCAGCCGCTCCTGCGCATTGCCCCACGGAAGGATGCTGCGCACGCCCCGGTAGTTGAGGTGCGCGCCGAGCGCGACCCAGCAATCCTCGGCCCACAGCTTGCCGGCGGCGCTGGTGACGTGCGCGAGCACCGCGTAGCGGGCGGCGGGCAGCCACTCGAAGCGCCGGTCGCGCGCGTGGATGCCGTACTCGACGCCGTCGCGGACGGCGTAGCCCAGCGCCTGCGCGGCCAGCGCGCGGTTGCGCTCGACCGCGTGCAGCGTCCAGGGCACGCTGAAAGTCCTGTCGTAGAACACGGCGAGCGGCTCGCGCGCGCTCGCGAAATCGAGGCCGTAGCGCCGGCCGCGGGCGCCCCGGGCGACCAATGCGCTCTTCAGCAACCCTTGCGTGTCGATCACGGCGTCGTAGGCTTCCAGCTTGAGCTCGGACGCGAAACGGCGGATTTCCGCATAGGTCCCGCCGCGCCACCAGCCCGCGCGCCAGCGCCGGATCGCGACCGGCAGCACGCGGTTCACGCCGGGATGCAGGCGCGGAACCGCGGCGAACGATTCCTCAACCACCCAGTGGATTTCGGTTGCGGGTTGCGCCGCCAGGATGTCGCTCGCCACCGGCAGGTTGTGAATCACGTCGCCCAGGGACGATGTCTTGACCAGCAGTATTTTCTTCATTCGTGCGGGCGCGGGGAGCGGACGCGGCCCTAGCCTACACTGAAACGCGCTTTGCGCATAGAATAAAGGGGCAGGAACAATGATTCCAATTCAATTACTTAACCATCCCATGTGGCGCGATAAAGCCGGAGCGCGCGTTTGATACTGGTGACGGGTGGCGCCGGTTTTATCGGCGCGAACTTCGTTCTCGACTGGCTGGCGAGCGAGGGCACGCCCGTCGTCAACCTCGACCGGCTCACCTACGCCGGGAATCTCGAGAACCTCGCCGCCGCGGCGAAGGACGCTCGCCACATTTTCGTCAAGGGAGATATCGGCGATCGCGCGCTGGTCGGCAAGCTGCTGCGCGAGCATCAGCCGCGCGCCGTCGTGCATTTCGCCGCGGAAAGCCACGTGGACCGCTCGATCCACGGGCCGGCGGAGTTCGTCCAGACCAACGTCGTCGGCACTTTCAACCTGCTGGAAGAAGCCCGGGATTACTGGTCCGGACTGAGGGAGCCCGAGCGCGGCCGGTTTCGCTTCCTCCACGTTTCGACCGACGAAGTGTACGGCTCGCTCGGCGCCGGAGATCCCGCTTTCACGGAATCCACTCCCTATGCGCCGAACAGTCCCTACGCCGCTTCCAAGGCGGCAGCGGACCACCTGGCGCGCGCCTGCCATCACACTTACGGGCTGCCGGTCGTCACGACTAATTGCTCGAATAATTACGGTCCATACCAGTTTCCCGAGAAGCTGATCCCGCTCGTGATCGTCAACGCGCTCGAGGGGAAATCCTTGCCGGTCTACGGCGACGGCGGAAACGTGCGCGACTGGCTCTACGTCGGCGATCACTGCGCCGCGGTGCGCCGGGTATTGCAGAAAGGCCGCCCAGGCGAGGCTTACAACATCGGCGGCAACGCCGAGAAAACCAATCTCGACGTGGTCAACGCCATCTGCGCCATTCTTGAAGAATTGCGCCCTTCATCCCTCATCCCTCATCCCTCATCCCTCATCACTTTTGTGCCGGACCGGCCCGGCCACGACCGCCGCTATGCCATGGACACGCGCAAGATCGAAGCCGAGCTCGGCTGGAAGCCGCGGGAGAAGTTCGAGAGCGGGCTGCGCCGGACCGTCGAGTGGTACCTCGCGCACCTGGACTGGGTGGGCGGTGTGACGAGCGGCGCCTACCGCGACTGGCTGGATCTCAATTACGGGCAAAGGGGGCGGGCGTGAAGGGAATCATCCTGGCGGGCGGCAGCGGCACGCGGCTCTACCCCGCGACGCAAGTCGTCTCCAAGCAGCTGCTGCCGGTCTACGACAAGCCGATGGTCTACTATCCCCTCACGACGCTGATGCTCGCCGGCATCCGCGACATCCTGCTCATCTCCACGCC
>JACOVL010000091.1 GCA_016177355.1 Betaproteobacteria bacterium
CGGGTGAAAACGTCGCTCGGGCCGGGCTCGCTCGCCGTGACCGAGTACCTGAAGAACTCGGGGCTGCTGCCGTACCTCGAGCAGCTCGGCTACTACGTCGCGGGCTACGGCTGCACCACCTGTATCGGCAACTCGGGACCGCTCGACGGCCACATCGACGAGGCGGTGTCGAAGAACGACGTGGTGGCAGCGGCGGTGCTGTCCGGCAACCGCAATTTCGAGGCGCGCATCCACCAGAACCTCAAGGCCAACTTCCTGATGAGCCCGCCGCTGGTCGTGGCGTTCGGGCTCGCCGGCACCATCGACATCGACATGAGCAGGGACCCGATCGGCAAGGGCAAGGACGGAAGACCGGTCTATCTCAAGGACATCTGGCCCTCGACGCAGGAAGTGGGCGCGGTCATGAAGTACGCGACCGATCCCGAGATGTACCGCAAGCTGTTCTCGGCGTTCGGCGAAGGCAACCCGATGTGGGACGAGATCCCCGCCTCGACCGGCGCCACCTACCAGTGGGACGAGAAATCCACTTACGTGCGGCTGCCGCCGTACTTCGAAGGCTTCTCGATGAAGCCGGGCAAGGTCGGCGACATCGAGGGCGCGCGCGTGCTCGGTATCTTCGGCGATGCGATCACGACCGACCATATCAGCCCCGCGGGCGGCATCCGCGCCACCGCGCCGGCCGGCAAGTACCTGCAGGACCACGGCGTGAAGGTGCCGGACTTCAATACCTACGGCGCGCGCCGCGGCAACCACGAGGTCATGATGCGCGGCACTTTCGCCAATATCCGCATCAAGAACCTGATGGTGCCGGGCACCGAGGGCGGCATCACGATCCACCATCCCTCCGGCGAGCAGACGAGCATCTACGAGGCGGCGATGCGCTACCAGAAGGAAGGCGTTCCCTCCGTGGTGTTCGGCGGCGACGAATACGGCCAGGGTTCCTCGCGCGACTGGGCGGCGAAGGGCCCGCAGCTGCTCGGCGTGAAGGCGTGCGTCGTGCGCAACTTCGAGCGCATCCACCGCGCCAACCTCGTGTTCATGGGCGTGCTGCCGCTGCAGTTCAAGCCCGGCACCACCGCGCAGACGCTCAAGCTCGACGGCTCGGAGGTGATCGACATCACCGGCATCGAGAAAGGCATCACCCCGATGCAGGACGTCACCATGACGATCACGCGCAAGGACGGGAAGAAGGAAACCGCGCCGCTCACGCTGCGGATAGACACCCCGATCGAGGTGGACTACTACCGGCACGGCGGCATTCTCCCCTACGTCTTACGCGAACTGATCGCCGCGGCGTGAGCCGTACAGCCATCCTCGATCGCCTTCGCAAGGTTGTCGGCGCGCAGGGGCTGATCACCGACGCGCGCGACATGGAGCCGTACGTGGTGGACTGGCGCGGTCTATACCGCGGCAGGACACCGGCGGTGGTCCGGCCGTCGAACACGGAACAGGTCTCGGAAGTCGTGAGAATCTGCTCCGAGACCGGCACCGGCATCGTGCCGCAAGGCGGCAACACCGGCATGTGCGGCGGCGCCACCCCATCTGCAAGCGGGCAGGAGATCGTGCTCGGCCTCGGGCGCATGAACCGCGTGCTGGAGCTGGACGCGCTCAACAACACGATCATGGTCGAGGCCGGCTGCATCCTCGCCAACGTGCAGCAGGCGGCGCTCGCCGCCGACCGCTACTTCCCGCTCTCCCTCGGCGCGGAAGGCAGCTGCCAGATCGGCGGCAACCTCGCCACCAACGCCGGCGGCATCAACGTGCTGCGCTACGGCAACGCGCGCGAGCTGACGCTGGGGCTGGAGGTCGTGTTGCCGGACGGGCGCGTATGGAATGGCCTTCGCGGCCTGCGCAAGGACAACACGGGCTACGACCTGAAGGACCTCTTCATCGGCTCCGAGGGCACGCTCGGCGTCATCACCGGCGCGGTGCTGAAGCTCCACCCGCGCCCGCGCGCGCAGCTGACCGCGCTGCTGGCGGTGGCCGACCCGGCCGCGGCGGTGCAACTGCTGGCGCGCCTGCGCGGCGCCTGCGGCGAGCGCATCAGCGCCTTCGAGATCATCTCCCGGCGGTGCCTCGAGCTGGTGCTCAAGCACATCCCCGGCACCCGCGAGCCCCTGCCGCAGCCCCACCCGTGGCACGTGCTGGCCGAGCTGGCCGACACCAGCGATGCCGGCCCGCTGCGCGGGGATTTCGAGCGCGCCGTGGCGAAGGCAAGCGATGACGGCCTGGTGCGCGACGCGGTGATCGCGGAAAGCACGGCGCAGTCGCAGTCCCTGTGGCGCCTGCGCGAAACGATACCGGAGGCCTCGCGGGACGAGGGCCTGCTCTACCGCCACGACATCTCGCTGACGGTCAGCCGCATCCCGCAATTCATCGCGACCGCAGGACCGGCGCTGGAAAAGACGTTCCCCGGCGTGCGCGTCATCTGCTTCGGCCACCTCGGCGACGGCAACCTGCACTACAACTGCTTCGTGCCCGGGCGGCGGCGCGGGGACGCGGCGGCGCGCGAGGCGACCGACGTCAACCGCCTGGTGCTCGACATCGTCCGCGAGTTCGGCGGCAGCTTCAGCGCCGAGCACGGCATCGGGCAATCCAAACGGGGCGAGCTTGCGTATTACAAGAGCGCGCTGGAACTCGAAACGATGCGCGCGCTCAAACGCACGTTCGACCCGCAAGGGATCATGAATCCCGGCAAAGTCCTGCCGGAGTGATGAGTGACGAATTCGGCCTCGCTGAAATTCGAGAAGAAACGAGGGAATGCGCTAAAATACCGGCCCATGAAATTCCTGTTCGACATTTTTCCCGTCGTCCTGTTCTTCATCGCATTCAAGCTCTTCGACATCTACGTCGCCACCTCGGTGGCAATTGTTGCGACCTTCGTGCAGATCGGCTGGCTCCGGCTGCGCGGGCGCAAGATCGAGAACATGCTGTGGGTGAGCCTCGGGGTGATCGTGGTGTTCGGCGGCGCGACGCTGGTGCTGCAGGACGAGACTTTCATCAAATGGAAGCCGACCGTGCTCTACTGGCTGTTCAGCATCGCGCTGGCGGTCGCCGCCCTGGTCTTCAGGAAAAACCTGATCCGCGCCATGATGGAAGGCCAGATGACGCTACCCGAGGCGGTGTGGGGCAGGCTGCTCGCAAGCTGGATAGCGTTCTTCGCGGTGATGGGCGCGCTGAACCTTTTCGTCGCTTATAATTTCTCGACCGATGCCTGGGTCAACTTCAAGCTGTTCGGCGGCATCGGCTTGATGCTGGCGTTCGTCGTGCTGCAGGCGGTGATGCTGGCGCGCTACATCGAGGACAAGAAAGCCGACTGACATGAGCGTGACCGAACGGATCCAGGAGAAGCTCGCGGTCCTTGCGCCCGAATCGCTCGAGATCCTCGACGAATCGGACAAGCACGCCGGCCATGAAGGCGCCAGGGCCGGCGGCGGGCATTATCGGCTCGTCATCGTGTCGCGCGAGTTCGCCGGCCAGTCCGTGCAGCGCCGCCACCGGATGGTGTACGATGCGCTGGGCCCCATGATGCACAACGAGATACACGCGCTTGCCATCAAGGCCCGCGCGCCCGGTGAAAACTGATCAATCAACCCGAAAGGAACGCTCGATGAAGTCCACCGCAATCGCACTACTGCTCGGACTCGCAGCCGCGACAGCCGCGCATGCCCAGAACGGCGTCGCCAGGGTCAACGGCGTCGTGATCCCGCAGTCCCGGATGGACATGTTCGTGCGCGATCTCACCGCCCAGGGGCGGCCCGACACGCCCGAGTTGAGGACCGCCATCAAGCAGGAGCTCGTCAACCGCGAGCTTGTGACTCAAGAGGCCGCTCGGCGCGGCTTGGAGAAGAATCCTGAAGTCCAGGCGCAACTGGAAATCGCCAGGCAGACTGTTTTATTCCGTGCCTATCTACAAGATGTCATGCGTACCGTGGTGGTAACCGAGGATGCGGCAAAAAAGGAATACGAGCGCATGAAGGGCCAGCTCGGCACGCGCGAATACAAGGCGCGCCACATCCTGGTGGAAAAGGAGGACGAGGCCAGGGACATCATCGCGCGGATCAAGAAAGGGGCAAGTTTCGAGAAACTGGCCGGTGAAAAATCCAAAGATACCGGCACAAAGGCACGTGGCGGCGAGCTTGATTGGAACAGGCCGGATAGCGTCGTCAAGCCTTTTGGTGACGCGCTGGTCAGGCTCAAGAAAGGGCAAATGACCGACGCTCCGGTGCAGACACAATTTGGCTGGCATGTAATACGGCTCGACGACGAGCGGGCGCTGAAGGTCCCGGGCTACGACGAGGTCAAGGGCAACATTCACCAGCAATTGCAGCAGCAGCAGCAGAAACAAGTCTATGAGAAGGTTCTCAACGACCTGCGCGCCAAGGCCAAGATCGAGGATAAGTAATCAGCCGACCCACTTGCGGGCGTTGCGGAACATCCTGAGCCACGGCCCGTCCTCGCCCCACTCCGCCGGGTGCCAGGAATTCTGCACCGAGCGGAACACCCGCTCGGGGTGCGGCATCAGCACGGTGTAGCGGCCGTCGGCCGTGGTGAGTCCCGTGATGCCGCCCGGTGAGCCGTTGGGATTGTAGGGGTAGGTCTCGGTCACCTTGCCGCGGTTGTCCACGAAGCGCAGCGCGATGAGCGGCTCCGCCGCCGCCCGCGCATCGGCGCTCGCGAACTCGGCGTAGCCCTCCCCGTGCGCGGCCGCGACCGGGATGCGGCTGCCCGCCATGCCGTCAAAGAACAGCGAGGCCGAGCGCTGCACCTCCAGCATCACGAAGCGCGCCTCGAATTGCTCGGACTGGTTGCGCACGAAACGCGGCCATGCCTCCGCCCCCGGGATCAGCTCGCTGAGGTTCCCCATCATCTGGCAGCCGTTGCACACGCCGAGCGCGAAGGAGTCCGGGCGCTGGAAAAACGCCTCGAATTCGTCGCGCGCCCGTGCGTTGAACAGTATGGATTTCGCCCAGCCCTCGCCCGCGCCGAGCACGTCGCCGTAGGAAAACCCTCCGCATGCGGCAAACCCCCTGTAATCGCCGAGGCGCGCGCGCCCGGCGATGATGTCGCTCATGTGCACGTCTACTGCGGTGAAGCCCGCACGGTCGAAAGCGGCGGCCATCTCGACCTGGCCGTTCACGCCTTGCTCGCGCAGGATGGCGACCCGGGGCCGCGCCCCTTTACTCGCGAACGGCGCGGCGACGTCCCCGGACGGCTCGAATGACAGCACCGCGTGCAGGCCGGGATCGTCGCGGTCGAGGTTGCGGTCGCGCTCCTGCCGGGCGCATTCCGGATTGTCGCGCAGCCGCTGCATGTGGTACGTCGTCTCGGACCAGGCGCGGCGCAGTTCCGTCCGGGGGACGCTGAACAGCTCCTTGCCGCCGGCGGTGATGCGCAGGCTGTCGTCGGCGTTGAGGCCGCCCAGGACGTGAAACTGGCGCTCGAGGCCGGCGGCGGCGAACGCGCCGCGCACCGCCTCGAGATCGGCGCTCTTCACCTGCACGACCGCCCCCAGCTCTTCGTTGAACAACGCGGCGAAGCGGCGCCCGTTGTTGCGCTCCGTGAGCGGCGCGTAGCGGTCCACCGTGACGCCGGTGCGCCCGGCGAACATCATCTCGCACAGCGTGACGATGAGCCCGCCGTCCGAGCGGTCGTGATACGCGAGCAGTTTCCGGTCGCGGTTCAGCTGTTGTATCGTTCTGAAAAACTGTTTTAATTCAATCACTTGATCAACATCCGGCGCTTCGTTTCCGAGCGCGCCATACGCTTGGGCCAACGCCGAGCCACCGAGCCGGCAGCGATCGCGGCCGAGATCGATCAATGCGAGCACGGTCTCGCCGCAGTCCGTCCGCAGTTGCGGCGTCAGCGTCGCGCGCGCGTCCGTCACCGGCGCGAACGCCGAGATGATAAGAGAAAGAGGAGCGGTCACCTCGCCCGCATTGACTCCCCCATCGGCACCGCTCTCGTTCCACGCGGTCTTCATGGACAGAGAATCCTTGCCGACGGGTATGCTCACGCCGAGCCGCGGACAGAGATCGAGCGCCACCGCGCGCACGGTGTCGTAGAGGGCCGCGTCCTCTCCCGGGTGCCCGGCGGCCGCCATCCAGTTGGCGGAGAGTTTGACCTCGCCGATGTCCGCTATCTGCGCGGCGGCGATGTTGGTGATCGCCTCGCCCACCGCCATGCGCCCCGAAGCCTCCGGGCCGATCAGCGCGAGCGGCGTCCTCTCGCCCATCGCCATCGCCTCTCCCCGATACGTCCGGAATCCGAGCAGCGTCACCGCGACGTCGGCCACCGGCACCTGCCACGGCCCGATCATCTGGTCGCGCGCGGTCAGGCCGCCCACCGTGCGGTCGCCGATGGAGATAAGGAAAGTCTTGTCCGCCACCGCCGGCATCCGCAGCACGCGGAACGCGGCTTCTTTCAGATCGAGTCGCGATGCATCGAACGGCGGCAGCTCGCGGCGCGCGTGCGCGGCATCGCGTGTCATCTTCGGCGGCTTCCCGAGCAGCACCGCGAGTTCCATGTCCACCGGCCGGTTGCCGAACGCCGGGTCGGTGACCGTCAACCGGCCGTCGCCGGTCGCCTCGCCCACCACCGCGTACGGGCAGCGCTCGCGCTCGCAGATCGCGCGGAAGCGCGGCAGGCTCTCGGGCGCGATCGCCAGCACGTAGCGCTCCTGCGCCTCGTTGCACCAGATCTGCAGCGGCGACATCCCCGGCTCCTCGCTCGGGATCTTGCGCAGGTCGAAGCGCCCGCCGCGCCGCGCGGCGTGCACCAGCTCCGGCAGCGCGTTCGAAAGCCCACCCGCGCCGACGTCGTGTATCGAGAGTACGGGATTGTCCCCGTCCAGCGCCCAGCAGCGGTCTATCACTTCCTGCGCGCGGCGCTGGATTTCGGCGTTGCCGCGCTGCACCGAGGCGAAGTCCAGGCCTTCCTCGTTGGCGCCGGTATCCATGCTGGAAGCCGCGCCGCCGCCCAGCCCGATCAGCATGCCCGGGCCGCCGAGCTGTATCAGCAATGCGCCCTGCGGCAGCGCCTCCTTGCGCGCATGCCCGGCGGCGATATTGCCCAGCCCGCCCGCGATCATGATCGGCTTGTGGTAGCCGCGCGCCTCGCCCGCCACGCGCTGCTCGAAAGTGCGGAAATAGCCGCACAGGTTGGGCCGGCCGAACTCGTTGTTGAAGGACGCCCCGCCGATCGGACCGTCGAGCATGATCTGCAGCGCGGAGGCGATGCGCCGCGGGCGGCCGATGCCGTCGCGCTCCCACGGCTGCTCGTATCCGGGGATGCAGAGGTTGGACACCGTGAAACCCGCGAGCCCTGCCTTCGGCTTCGCGCCGCGGCCGGTCGCGCCCTCGTCGCGAATCTCGCCGCCCGCCCCCGTCGCCGCGCCCGGGAACGGCGAGATCGCCGTCGGGTGGTTGTGGGTCTCCACTTTGATCACGGTATGGGTGAGCGCGTCGGCATAGCTGTACTCGCCGCCGTCCCGCGGGTAGAAGCGCGCGACGCTCGCGCCTTCCATGATCGCGGCGTTGTCGGTATAGGCAACCACCGTGCCTCGGGGGTTTTTCCGGTGTGTGGTGCGGATCATGCCGAAGAGCGTAGCGTCCTGCGGCTTGCCATCCAGCACCCAGCCGGCGTTGAAGATCTTGTGCCGGCAGTGCTCGGAATTGGCCTGCGCGAACATCATCAGCTCGACGTCCGTTGGATTGCGCCCGGCGCGCCGGAACTGCTCCGCCAGGTACTCGATCTCGTCCTCCGACAGCGCGAGGCCCATATCGCCGTTGGCGCGCGCCAATGCCGCGACCCCGCCCTTCAGCATATCCACCGTCGCGAGCGGCGCGGGCTTGATGTGCCCGAACAGCCGCTCAGCGTCCTCGAACGCGCCGAGGACGGTTTCGGTCATGCGATCGTGCAGCAGCGGCGCGAGCGCCGCCCGCTCGGCGGCCGTCAGCGCTTTTCCGTCGCGCGTCGCGATCCAGTACGCCGTTCCGCGCTCGATGCGCTCCACCGCTTCGAGCCCGCAGTGCCGCGCGATGTCGGTCGCCTTCGACGACCAGGGCGAGAGGGTGCCGATGCGCGGCACGACCAGCATCAGTTCGCCGCGCGCCTCGACGGCGGCGGCCCCGGGGCCGTAGGTCAGGATGCGCGCCAGCCGCGTTGTTTCGGGTTCCGACAGCGCGCGGGAGAGCTGTGCGAAATGCCACAATTCGGCCTGGATGCCGGAGACATGGGAGACGGCGGCGGTGACGGACTGCGAGAGCTTGCTGGAGCGGAAGGCCGGGAGAGCGTTGCGTCCTCTGAGCCTCGAGATTTGCGACATGTCCGGAACCGAAGCCGCTAAAGGCATATTCTACCCGAAATCACGTTAAACTACACGCACTTATGACGCTACGCGTCGCCCACAATACACCGCTTTATCTCACCGCCGACGTCCGCGCCATCGAAGCCGCGGCTGTGGCGGCGAAGAAGCCGCCGCAATTGATGGAAAAAGCGGGGCTTGCGGCGGCTGAGATCGCGCGGGACCTGTCCGGCGGCACCGGGAAACCCGTGCTGGTGCTGGCCGGCCCCGGCGACAACGGCGGCGACGCATTCGTGCTGGCGCGCCACCTGAAGAAATGGTTTTTTAAGGTTACGGTGGTGTTCGCCGGCGAGGAGAAGAAACTTTCCGCGGACGCCGGCGCGGCACTGCGCGCCTGGCGCGCCGCGGGCGGAAAAATCTCCACCTCTCTGCCCGCCCCGCAGCAGTGGGGATTGGTGGTGGATGGCATCTTCGGCACCGGTCTCGAGCGCGAGGTCGCGGGCCGCTACGCCGAATGGGTCGAATCCATCAACCGCCCCGGCGCGCCGGTCATCTCGCTCGACGTGCCAAGCGGGCTGCAATCCGATACCGGGCGCGTGCTGGGATGCGCGGTGCGCGCGAGCCACACCGTTACCTTCATCGCGCTGAAGCCCGGCCTCCTCACGCTCGACGGGCCGGACCAGTGCGGCGAGATCCACCTGCGCACGCTCGGCCTCGATGCGCAGTCGCTGCGTCCCGCCGGCGGATTCCTGATCGGCCCCGCAGTGCTTGCGGGCGCACTGAAGCCGCGCCGCATGAATAGCCACAAGGGCGACTACGGCAGCGTCGGCGTGATCGGCGGCGACCGCGGCATGGTCGGAGCGGCGCTGCTCGCCAGTCGCGCCGCTCTCAAGCTTGGCACGGGACGCGTCTACGTCGGCCTGCTTGCGCGCGATGCCCCGCCCGTGGACGCGGCGCAGCCGGAGCTGATGCTGCGCGGCGCGGACGAAGTGCTGAAGCTCTCCAGCCTGAGCTGCCTCGCCGTCGGCCCGGGCCTGGGCCAGACGCCGGACGCGGCGTTCTACCTCAAGTGGGCGCTCGAATCGCGCCTGCCGCTGGTTCTCGACGCCGACGCACTCAATCTCATCGCCGATGAGAAAAGCCTGAAAGATAAATTAAAACAATTAGATACGATTAAAATCCTCACTCCGCACCCGGCCGAGGCTGCGCGGCTGCTCGGCACGAGCACGCGCGACGTTCAGAACGATCGCGTCAGCGCCGCGACAACGTTGGCGAAAAACCTGGATAGTCTCGTCGTCCTGAAGGGCGCCGGCAGCATTTGCGCGGCGCCTGACGGGATCTGGCACATCAACACTTCCGGCAATCCCGGCATGGCCAGCGCCGGCATGGGCGACGTCCTGACCGGCATCATCGCCGCCCTCCTCTCGCAAGGCGCCGATGCGAATACCGCCCTGCTCGCCGGGGTTTACTTGCACGGCGCGGCGGCCGGCCGGCTGATCGATCAGGGCATAGGCCCGGTTGGGCTTACCGCGATCGAAGTGATAGACGCCGCGCGCGCGCTTCTCAACCGGCCCTGACGCGCGCGGCAGCGGCGGCTGACGGCTTGACCTGCGGGTCCGCTCTCAGGATGTCCATCAGCCGGCGCGCGGATTTGAGGTCTTCGAGCCGCGCGACGGTGGAGATGACTTCCTCGACGTGCGCGGCGGGCAGCCGGCCCTTCGCGTAAACGCGGAATTTGTCCTCGATCTGGGCGCGGGTCAGAGGGTTCTCGGGCGAGCCGCGCGGATGGTCGCAGCGCACGGCAAGAGTCTTGCCGTCCGTCGTTTCAACTTCCACCACCGACTGCACGCCGGCGAGCGCGGCATCCGCCTTCACCTCCACCCGCTCCGCCGCGAACTTGCGCAGCCTCGCGTCCTCGTAGCGCGCCGGCTCGAACTGCGCGAGCGTCAGCGCCCGGTCGTGCAGGATCGCCGCCGCGGCATAGTGGATCGAGAGCAGCGCCTCGAATTTTCCCTGGTAACGGGGAAAGACGCCGTGCAGGTCCACCGCCGCCTGGTTCAGGAGAACCCGCACCTTTTTCACTTTATCGGGAGTCACACGGTGCTTTTCCACCAGGTCGAACAGTGCGGTGATGAAGCCCTGGATGGAGGACGCGGAAGGCCACAGCCGGAGCGCGATCTGCTCCAGCTCCCAGCGCTTGCCGAGGTCCGCGACGGCGGCCTCGGGCTTGCCGCCGTTCGAATAGGTGTTGTAGAGCCCGCCGTCTTTCGCGGTGAGAAATTCGCGGGTGGCCACGAATTGCTGCCGGGCGAGCAGCGCCGCCATCAGCCCGGAGAGCGCGCCCCGGCACTGGTGGAATTTGACCGTCGGCGTGCCCCACGCGGCGAACGTGCCCGCGGCCTGGCTGCCCGCGAGGCCGAAGGCCCGCGCCATGGTGTCGGCGTCGAAATCGAGGAGACGGCCAACGGCCGCAGCGGAGCCGAACGGGCCGATGATGCCGGGTCCGTGCCAGCCGCGGGCGCGTGCCGCGGGGAAATCCCAGCCGAGCCCGACCCGCGTCGCGGTCTCGCAGCCGGCGGCGAGCGCGACCAGCAGATCGCGTCCGGACAGCCCGTCGCGCTCCGCGATCGCGAGCGCGGGCGGCACGACTTCGGGCGTGATGTGCGTCAGCGTGGGGCGGTGCACGTCGCACAGGGTGACGGCGGTCACCAGGAAGCCGTTCAGCACGGTCGCGCCGGCGAGCGAGGAACGGTCGCCGCCGATGACGCTCGCCTCCTTCGACTGCGCCAGCCCCGCCGCCAGCGCCGCGACCTGGTGCGTTTCCTCGCCCTGGTGCCCCGCCACCGCGCACGCCAGCGCATCGAGCAACAGATCCTTGGCGTATTCCCGCGTCCGCTGTGGGATGTCCTCGTACTTCAGCGTCGCCGCGAATTTCGCCAGCGCCTGCGTGACTTCACCCGCCATTGCGGCCTCCTCCCGACCGGTCGTCACCCATCATCAGGCATCAGTCGGTCACCGCGCCGCGGGAAGCGCTCGAAACCTGCGCGGCGTACTTGGCCATGACGCCGCGCGCGTAGCGCGCAGGCCGCGGCTGCCACGCGGCCTTGCGCCGCGCCAGCTCGGCCTCCGGGACATTGATCTGCAGCAGGCGCCGCTCGGCATCGATGGTGATCGAGTCGCCCTCGTGGATGAGCGCGATCGGCCCGCCGACCGCCGCCTCCGGCGCGACGTGCCCCACCACCATGCCGTAGGTGCCGCCGGAGAAGCGCCCGTCGGTGATCAGCCCCACGTCCTCGGCATGGCCCGCGCCCACCAGCGCCGAAGTGGGCGAAAGCATCTCGCGCATGCCGGGGCCGCCCTTGGGTCCTTCGTAGCGGATCACCACGACGTCGCCGGACTTGATTTTCTTGTCGAGGATCGCAGCCATCGCCGCCTCCTCGGAATCGAACACGCGCGCCGGGCCGGTGATCGCGGGGCGCTTGAGGCCCGTGATCTTGGCGACCGCGCCTTCCGGCGCGAGATTGCCCTTGAGGATGGCGAGGTGCCCGTGGGAGTGCATCGGCTTTTCCCACTGGCGGATCACGTCCTGGTCCTGGCGCGGGCGCGACGGTATCTTCTTGAGGACCTCGCCGACGGTCCTGCCGGTGATCGTGAGGCAGCCGTCATGGAGCAGATCGTGCTCGAGCAGCATCTTCATCACCTGCGGGATGCCGCCCGCCCGGTGCAGGTCGGTCGCGACGTACCGTCCCGAGGGCTTCATGTCGCACAGCACCGGCACGCGAGCGCGTATCGTCTCGAAGTCATCCAGCGTCAACGGCACTTCAGCGGCGTGCGCCATGGCGAGCAGGTGCAGCACGGCGTTGGTCGAGCCGCCGACCGCCATCACCACGGAAATCGCGTTCTCGAAGCTCTCGCGCGTCATGATCCGGCGCGGCAGCAGGTCCTTCCTGATGGCCGCGATCAGCGCTTCAGCGGATTGCGCGGCGCTGTCGTGCTTCTCCCCGTCCTCGGCCGCCATGGTCGAGGAGCGCGGCAGGCTCATGCCCAGCGCCTCGATCGCCGAGGACATGGTGTTGGCGGTGAACATGCCGCCGCACGAGCCCGCGCCGGGGCAGGCGCGGCGCTCCACTCCCGTCAGCTCCTCCCTGCCGATCTTGCCCGCGGTGTACTCGCCCACCGCCTCGAACGAGCTCACCACGGTGAGATCGCGCCCCTGGTAGCGGCCGGGCTTGATGGTGCCGCCGTAGACGAAGATGGCCGGGATGTTCATGCGGCCGAAGGCGATCAACGCGCCGGGCATGTTCTTGTCGCAGCCGCCGACCGCCAGCACCCCGTCCATGCGCTGCGCCTGCACCGCGGTCTCGATCGAATCCGCGATCACCTCGCGCGAGACGAGCGAGAACTTCATGCCTTCGGTGCCCATCGAGATGCCGTCCGAGACCGTGATGGTGCCGAAGGTCTGCGGCATCGCGCCGGCTTTCTTCGCGGCGGCCTCCGCGCGCCGGGTGAGATCGTTCAGCCCGAGGTTGCACGGCGTGATGGTGGAATAGCCGTTCGCGATGCCGATGATCGGTTTCCTGAAATCGGCGTCCTTGAAGCCAACCGCGCGCAGCATCGCGCGGTTGGGCGAGCGCTGCACGCCCTGCGTGATCAGCTGGCTGCGCTTGTTGTAAGGCATGGAATGTTCCCGGTACTCGAAGTTCGCCCCGTCAAGGCGTCGTTCGGAGCGGTGAATTCTACCCCAAGAACGCGCTCTCGGGACCGCGGGCGATGCGCGTCAGCGCACCACCGTCACCGCGCAGTTCGCGTAGTGGATCACCTGCTTCGACACCGAGCCGAGGCGCAGGCGCTCGAAGAAGGTCTTGCCGCGGTGGCCCATGACGATCAAGTCGGCCTTGTTCCTTTCCGCGTGATAGATGATCTGCTCCGCGGGGTGGCCGATCGCGACCTCGAAATGAAGGTGCAGTTGGGTGCCCGCGGACTGCTGCTTGAGCTGCGCGAGCAGCCGGTGATGATACTTGCGGGAGCCTTCCAGTATCGCTTCGGTCTCGACGTCCTCGGCGAAGTCCGGCGGCCGCGCGACGGTCAGCACCCACATTTCGGCTTGGTATTTCTGCGCGAGGTCGAGCGCGAACGCGAACGCCTTGTTCGCCGGGTCGGACCCGTCGTGCGCAACCAGAATCCGGCTAAGCATGTCTGCCCTCCTGTCATTTCGCTTGCGTGGGTTGAGCCGTCGCATTCGACCGGTCCGCAGCGGGAGACGGGGCATCCTCCGCCCGGGGCAACAGATGGTGCGGCAGGTAGAAAGCGTTGGCGATCATGGTAGGCACTACCGCGCTCGCGATCACCGCCAGCACCAGCAGCGTATATTGTGCCTGGTCGATGATCTGGTGCGTCAGGCCGAACAGAGCCGAAATGCTGCCGAAGGTGAGCCCGGTGGACATCAGCAACGTGGTATACATGGCTTCCTTGCCCGGGGAGCCGTATATTTTGGTGACCGGATAAACCCCGGCGCACTTGGCCGCGATCTTCGACAGCAGCAGGACGAGAAATGCCGCGGGCGCGGCGATCAGGGCCGGCATGGAAACGTAGGCGCCCGCGCGGATGAAATAAATCGGCGTCAGCAGGCCCAGCGAGAGCGTCCGCAGTCTCCGGATCAACGCATGGTCGCGTCCCACGCTGCCCGCCAGCACCATGCCCGCGATGTATGCGGGCAGCACCGGCTCGCTCCCGGCCCAGGCGGCGAGCGCCCCGAGCCCGAACAGCACGAGCAGCAGATACTTGGCCTCGATCTCGGACGGCCTGCCGCCGTAGCGCCGGAAAAAGCGCGGCGTGAACCATGGCAGAAAAACACACGCGACGACGGCAGTGCCGAAGAAAATCAAGGTCTTGTAGGTGAATGGCGCGAAGATGAAGCCCAACGCGAGTACCGTGCCGAGGTCGGTGATGAAACATGCGGCCAGCACGGTCTTGCCGTAATCGGTCTTGTTGAATCCGAACTCCAGCATCACCGCGTACACCACCGCGACCGACGTTGTGGACATTGCAACACCGGCGAGCCAGCTTGCCTGGACATCCCAGTGGAGCAGGTAGTAGGCGGACGCCGCGCAGACCAGGAACGGCGCGGCGAAGCTCACCAGCCCCACTGCGGTCGCCTCTTTCCATTTCGCCCTGAATACCACCGGATCGAGCTCGGCGCCCGCCAGGAACGTGAGCATGATGGCGCCGGCGCCGGCCAGAAACAGGATCCACGACTGGTCGGCCCCGAGCGTCGCGGCCCCGATCAGGGCGCCGGCGGCGATGCCGACGATGATCTCGGAGAGCGCGTTGGCGATGCGCAGAAATATGGAGAGCAAGACCGCGCCCAGCGCGAGCGCGAACCACAGCGCGGCGAGCGACCACACCTCAGTCATTACGGTTTCTCCACGTGTTCGGCCGATTGCACGCACGCGGAACGGCAGGGAACCGGAGGGGATGCCTACGCTTCCACCGATGTTCCGGTGATCCCGGTAGGCATCATCAGCCTTGCGGCGGTTACGGGAGGAATGCCATCTCCCTGTGCTGTAGTCTACATGATGCCCGGCGTCCGCGTAAACCACGTACCGGCGCGCAGCTGACGGCAGCATCCCGCCGGCGATTGAGTCAACCCTTTAAGCGCAGCGCCCGGCGCGCACGCGCTGCATCGCAACAGTATTCCCCCGCTCGGTTCATCCCCGCGCGCGGGGAACGTTCCTGTCAGGCGGTCCTTGCGGTCCCCGGCGTTGTGTGACTACAATGATGGTTGTAGTCACATCGAGGGACCGCCATGGAAGTTTCCATCCGCGAGCTGAAAGGCCGCCTGTCGGAATACCTGCGCAAAGTGAACGCCGGCACGGAGGTGGTCGTGACCTCGCGCGGCAGGGAGGTGGCGCGGTTGGTGCCCCCACGCACCCCACGGCGCGCGGCCTCCACCGAGGCGGAGCTGATCGCCCGTTTTCGCAGCCTTCCCTGGGTGCGGCCCGGCAGCGGTAAGAAGCCGGCCTTGCCGAAGCCTCTGCTCCACATCGGTAAAGGCGAAAAGACCCTGGCGGAGATCGTGAGCGAGCAGCGCGGATGATCCTCTATCTGGATACGTCCGCGCTGGTAAAGCTGTTCGTGGAGGAAGCGTACTCGGAGCGAATCCGCCGGGCCGTCTCCGCGGCACCGCTGATCACCACGCATGCGATCGCCTACGTGGAGGCTTGCGCCACGTTCGCGCGGGTGGCTTACGACCGCGGAGAGGATGCGCTGTTTTCCGCCTTGCGGCGGAACCTCGACATCCAGTGGAAAGCATGGGAAATCGTCAGCGTGACCGCGTCTTTGATTCATCAGGCCGCCGATCTCGCCGGGCGCTACCGCTTGCGGGGCTACGATAGCCTTCATCTTGCCGCCGCCAAGTCCACGTTCGACGTCTTCCGCGGTCATACGCCGTTTCATCTCGCCGTTTTCGACAGTCAACTGAGCGCTGCGGCGAGACAGGATGGAATTCCGTTGCTCGAGGCGTAGCGCCTCCGCAGCGCAAACCGCCCGCCACAGCCACGCTAGCCTTTGAGCCGCCAGCGCCCGGCGGCGATGTCGTCGGTGGCGCGGGCTTCGACCCAACGGCTGCCTTCACCACTTTGCTCCTTCTTCCAGAACGGCGCGCGGGTCTTCAGGTAATCCATGATGAACTCGCAGGCGGCGAAAGCGTCGCCGCGGTGACCGCTCGTCACGACCACGAGGACGATCTGGTCGGTGGGCTTGAGCGTCCCCACGCGGTGGATCACCAGCGCGTCGATGACTTTCCAGCGCCCCTTGGCCTGGACGACGATCTCCTCGATCGCCTTCTCGGTCATGCCGGGGTAGTGCTCGAGCGTCATCCCAGCGACCGCGCCGCCGTCGTTCACGTCGCGCACCACGCCGACGAAGCTCGCCACGGCGCCGATCTTCGGATTGTTCCTGCGCAGCGCGGCAATCTCCGCGCTGACATCGAAATCCGCAGTTTGAATTCTGACCATCATTGAAAGATCAATTAACCGCAGATAAACGCTGATTAACGCAGATAAGACCGATCAACAAGTTTACATTCGAAGTATTCAAGCCTCTGTTCGTATCGGCGTTCATCTGCGTTCATCGGCGGTTTCATAGGTCGAGTCACCCGCCGGTGACAGGTGGAAAGAAAGCCACCTCGTCGCCGTCCGCGATCTGCACGTCGCCGACCGCCATCGCCTGGTTGACGGCGGCCCGCACCGGCCTGCCCGGCGCGAGCTCCTGCTCCCACGCGCCGCCGCGCGCGATGAGCAGCGCGCGCAGCCCTTCGAGATCGCGCACCGACGCGGGCAACGCGATGCTCTCCGAACTCTTGCCCAGAACCTCACGCAACCGGGCGAAATAAAGCACCGTCACCATCGGCATATTGTGCTCTGAAATTCTTTCAAATTCAATAGATTACGATCAGGCCAGCCCCAAATGCCGCAAAATGAAGCTGGCGATCGCCGGCGCATCGTCGAGACCGAACTGCGGCAGCTTTGTTGCGACGCGCCGATCGCTCGCCACCGCCACGATGTCCGGGTCCTGCGGATGCAGCGGGGATTCGCCCACCGCCGCGCGATAGACCTCGAGCTTCGGCAGCTTCTCGCGCTTGAAGCCCTCCACCAGCACCAGGTCGCACGGCGAGAGCCGCTCGATCA
>JACOVL010000076.1 GCA_016177355.1 Betaproteobacteria bacterium
GCGACAACCTGACCGCCTGAATCTTGAACTCGACCGTATAACGATGGACCTTCTTTGGCCCGATCGGTGCCGCCATGGAAACCTCCTCAAGCGTTAGGCCGAGGTGTCCACTTTATCGGATGAGGTTCTCTTGCCCGAAAGCGGGTGGCATTAGGAGACAGGTCGTTAATGCAGACCTGCAGCTTAAGGCCAGCTGTCAAAATGGCCCCGTCAAGCACGTCCTTGTATCTAAAAAAGTCATTAAAGCCGAAGTAGTAGCACTCGCGGTTGTCGTGCTCTTCGGTCATGTCATAGATGTGCGTGAGGCCGTAAAGGGTTCCGCGAAACTGCATCATTTGGAGTTCGGCATCACGTCCATCGGCATGAAGCCAGATCAGCCTGAAAGAATGTGCTGAAGCTGGATATGTCCGGAGCTGGTCGATTGCGTCGCCGACGATGGCTGATACTGCGTTTGTGCGATTTATCGTCTCCGACTTCGAAACCACTTCACCGCGAACGAATGCCGCGCGTTCTGCCGTGGTCCGCTCGATATTGTCTTGTCGCGATTTGATCTCGATAATATAGTGCGCATTGTCTTTAATGACGTAAAGATCGGGCGTTTTGCTGTCTCTCTTTCCGGGTATCTCGGACACTTCAAACTCGTGCTCGTTCAAGAGCCGGATGATTGCCGACTTCAGCTCGCGGTCGTCCATGAGTCACTTAACGTGTTGTTCTGCGGCGGCCCAGAGCGACGGGTGCATTGGCACCGCGCTGGCGGCCCGTCCGCAGCAACAAAGTTAGACGTGGCCGTTGCCATTGCGTTAATGCTGCGTCTTGCTACGCATAACATCAAGTTGCTCGGAAAGCTTTTCCCGATCATAGAGCTTGTATTGCACCGTTTGGCTTGAATGTCGACAGTCAAGCGAAAGCTCCTGCGGTTCAACACCCATCCATTCCACAACAGCGTTGACAGTCTCTCCAGTCCGCAGCCACGCACGCGCCGCAAGATCGACAATTTCTTCTTTGAAAGGTAGTACCCGCCAAATCCTATGAACACACGGCAATGAGTCGTCATCGGGCACAAGGAGTTCCAGAAAATCGCGATGACCAACGACCATATGCAGGTAGCGCTCCATGGCGCCATCGCTGTCTTCCATTGGATGGATTGGGAAAGTTAGTCCGGCTTTAAACCCGCGCCCTTCAGTGAGACCAATCCCGCCATAGCTGTTGGGCACCAACATGCCCCGATGAACGACGAAATCACGCTGCTCCGATAGAAACTTCATTAGCGGGTCGGAAAGTAGGCGATCCTTTTCCTCGCGAAACCAGGTAGGGAAATTCTCTTCATTTTGTAGCCCCATCTGGATGAGTTGAGGAACCTCCTTAAGCGATTTCAAGAACGCATTCAGGTGCCAACGAAAGGGGTCTGAGTAGTGATAGAACTGCTCGAGCGTGTGAATCCAGAAATGAGACTCCCTAAATCGATCGAGTGCTGACTCGATCTTCGCGAGTGGATGCTCTGTGCCTCCTGTCTCCATATCCTGCCACGTCTAACTAGAAATAGGTGGCGGTTACTTGGTGAGGAAAAGTATATACCGGCAGCATGCACAGACCTCGGGCGGCGGTTATTTGCCTTCCCTGAACGCGCGCTCGATGTCGGCGCTGGCTTTGTCTTCTTCTCCCGGTTTCGTTTCTTCGCCGGGGGCGGACTCGACCGGCGGGATCTGGATCTCGATGCTCGTCGCGTCCTTCACCGCGCCCTTGCCCGTCATGCCGGTGACGAGCTGCGGGAACGCGATCACGAGCGCGAGCGCGACGAGCTGCACGCACACGAACGGCACGATGCCCCGGTAGATGTCGAGCGTCTTCACTTCCTTCGGCGCGACGCTGCGCAGGTAGAACAGCGCGAAGCCGAACGGCGGGGTCAGGAACGAGGCCTGCAGGTTGATGCCGACCATCACCGCGAACCACACCATGTCGAGGCCGAGCTTGGCTGCGACCGGTCCGAGCAGCGGCAGCAGGATGAACGCGATCTCGAAGAAGTCTATGAAGAAGCCGAGCACGAAGATCAGCAGGTTGACGACGATGATGAAGCCCCACACTCCGCCCGGCACCAGCGAGAACAGCCGCTCCACCCACAGGTCGCCGTCCACCGCGCGGAACGTGAGCGCGAAGACGGTCGAGCCGATCAGGATGAACATCACGAAGCTCGCGAGCCGGGTGGTCGAGTCGAGCGCCTCGCGCAGCATCTTCATGTTCAGCCGGCCCTTGGCCCACGCCAGCGCGAGCGAGCCCACGGCGCCGAGCGCGCCGCCCTCGGTCGGCGTCGCGATGCCCATGAAGATCGAGCCCAGCACGAGAAAGATCAGGGCGAGCGGCGGGACCATGACCAGCAGCACGTGGCGGTAGAGCGGCCATCCCCGCAGCGTGCGCGCCCCGGGCGGCAGCGCCGGCGCGACGCCCGGCTTGAGGAAGGAAGCGATCGCGACGTAGAGCATCAACATCCCGACCAGCGCCAGGCTGGGCACCGTCGCGCCGAGATAGATATCGCCGACCGAGGCGCCGAGCACGTCGGCGAGCACGATCAGAACGATGGACGGCGGGATGATCTGGGCGAGCGTCCCTGAGGCGCAGATGACGCCGCTCGCGAGCCGGCGCGAATAGCCGTAGCGCAGCATCACCGGCAGCGAGATCAGCCCCATCGCGATCACCGAGGCGGCGATGACCCCCGTGGTCGCCGCGAGCAGGGCGCCGACGAAGATCACGGCGTAGGCGACGCCGCCGCGCACCGGGCCGAACAGCTGCCCGATGGTGTCGAGCAGGTCCTCGGCCATGCCGCTGCGCTCCAGCACCAGCCCCATGAAGGTGAAGAACGGGATCGCGAGCAGCAGCTGGTTCTGCATGATGCCGAACAGCCGCTGCGGCAGCGCCTGCAGCAGCTCCGGCTGCAGCATCCCGAGCTCGAAGCCGATGAAGGCGAACAGCAGGCCGTTCGCGGCGAGCGCGAACGCGACCGGATAGCCGAGCAGCAAAAAAATCGCGAGTCCCGCGAACATCAGGGGCGCCATCAGCTCAAATGCCATGACTACGCCGTCCGCCTATTCGGCGCGCCCGCGCAGGAACGCGATGCGCTTGATGGTTTCCGAGACGCCCTGCAGGATCAGCAGCAGGAAGGCGAGCGGCACGACGAGCTTGACCGGCCAGCGCAAGAGGCCGCCGGCATCCCCCGAAATCTCGTTGATGCGCCAGGACTCGAGGAAGGCGCCCCAGCCGTACCACAGGATGATCGCGCACGCCGGCAGCAGCATGAACAGCCCGCCGAAGACGTCGATCCACGCCTGCGCCCGTTTCGAAAGCCGGCCGGAAACGAGGTCGATGCGCACGTGCGCGTTGTGCTTGAGCGTGTAGCCGGCGGCGCACAGGAACACGATCGAATAGAGGTACCACTGGATCTCGAGGAAGGCGTTGGAACTGAAGTTGAAACCGTAGCGCGCGACCGCGTTGGCGGCGCTGATCAGCACGCAGGCGAGCACGAGCCAGGTCGTGCAGCGGCCGACGCGCTCGTTCACGGCGTCGATCAGCCGCGACACGGAGAGCAGCGTTTTCACGGCCATGACTTTAGTGCTAAAATCAACGGTTTACAAGACGAAACGTGGCCCCATGTATACCTCCAAGGACACCATCGAGAGCTTCGACCCCGAGCTCGGGCGCGCGCTCGGGCTGGAGTGCCGGCGCCAGGAAGACCACATCGAGCTGATCGCCTCCGAGAACTACGCCAGCCCGCGCGTGCTCGCCGCGATGGGCTCGGCGCTCACCAACAAGTACGCCGAAGGCTATCCCGGCAAGCGCTACTACGGCGGCTGCGAGTACGTGGACATGGCGGAGAGCCTCGCGATCGACCGCGCGAAGCAGCTGTTCCGCGCCGGCTACGCCAACGTGCAGCCGCATTCGGGCGCGCAGGCCAACATGGCGGTGTATTACGCGGTGCTGCACCCGGGCGATACCCTGCTCGGCATGGCGCTCGATGCAGGCGGCCATCTCACGCACGGCGCGAAGGTGAGCCTCTCCGGGCGCTATTTCGACGCGATGGCCTACGGGCTCGATGCCGGGACCGAGGAGATCAACTACGCCGAGGTCGAGGAGCTCGCGCACGTCAGGAAGCCCAAGCTCATCGTCGCCGGCGCCTCCGCCTATTCGCTGGCGATAGACTGGAAGCGCTTCCGCGCGATCGCCGACAAATGCGGCGCGCTGCTGATGGCGGATGTCGCGCATTACGCGGGGCTGATCGTGGCGGGGCTCTACCCGAGCCCGGTCGGCATCGCCGATTTCGTCACCAGCACCACGCACAAGACGCTGCGCGGCCCGCGCGGCGGGCTGATCCTCGCCAACGCCGAGCACGAGAAGGTGCTCAACTCGGCGGTCTTTCCCGGCACGCAGGGCGGCCCGCTGATGCACATCATCGCCGCCAAGGCGGTCGCCTTCAAGGAAGCGATGGGGAAGGACTTCAGGCGCTACCAGGAAAGCGTGCTCGACAACGCGCGCGTGATGGCGCGGGCGTTGCAGGAGCGCGGCTTCCGCATCGTCTCCGGCCGCACCGAGTGCCACATGTTCCTGGTGGACCTGCAGGGCAAGGGCCTCACCGGGAAGGAAGCGGAACAGGCGCTCGGCAAGGTGAATATCACCGTCAACAAGAACGCGGTGCCGAACGACCCGCAGAAGCCGATGGTGACGAGCGGCATCCGCATCGGCTCGCCGGCGATGACCACGCGCGGCTTCCGGCAGGCCGAGGCCGAGCAGCTCGCCCACCTGATCGCCGACGCGCTCGAGGCGCGCGGCGACGACAGGGCGCTCAAGCGCGTGGCGGGCGAAGTGAAGAAGCTGTGCGACAAGTACCCGGTGTACCAGTAATGATGAATGCAAAGTGCAAAGTGACGACGGGGACAGCATCCGCCGCCGGCGCAAGTGCACCGCCTGCAACAAGCGCTTCACCACCTACGAGACGGTGGAGCTGCGCATGCCGCAGGTGGTGAAGCAGGACGGCAGCCGCGCCGAATTCGACCTCGACAAGCTGCGCACCGGCTTCATGCGCGCGCTGCACAAGCGGCCGGTGCCGACGCCGCTGGTGGACGAGGCCGTCGCCACCATCGCCCAGGACGTGCTGTCCCTCGGCGAGCGCGAGATCGGCTCCCGGCGCGTGGGCGAGATGGTGATGCGGGAGCTCTACAAGCTCGACCAGGTCGCCTATATCCGTTTCGCTTCCGTCTACCGCAGCTTCCAGGGCGTTGACGATTTCCGGGACGCGATCAAGGAAGTCCAGCACCCCGCCGGCAAAAAGTAATCACGCCTTCGTGTTTACAGCCGACGATCACCGCCACATGGCCCGCGCGCTGGAGCTCGCGGGCCGCGGCCTGTACACGACGACGCCCAACCCGCGGGTGGGCTGCGTGATCGTGCGCGACGGCGCCGTGGCGGGAGAAGGCTGGCACGAGCGCGCCGGCGGCCCTCATGCCGAAGTCATTGCGCTCGCAGCCGCGGGCGCGCGCGCGCGCGGCGCCACCGCCTACGTCTCGCTCGAGCCGTGCTCGCACCACGGCCGCACCGCGCCCTGCGCCGACGCGCTGATCGAGGCGGGCGTTGCGCGCGTCGTCGCCGCCATGCAGGACCCCAATCCGCAGGTCGCGGGCCGGGGCCTGGCGCGACTCAGGGAAAAGAACATCAAGGTCGCCGCCGGCTTGCTGGAGAACGAGGCGCGCGAGTTGAACATCGGCTTCGTCTCGCGCATGGCGCGCGGCCGGCCCTGGGTGCGGATGAAGATCGCGGCGAGCCTCGACGGCAGGACCGCGCTCCTGAACGGCAGCAGCCGGTGGATCACCGGCGAGGCGGCGCGGCGCGACGGCCATCACTGGCGCGCGCGCGCGTGCGCGGTGCTGACCGGCGCCGGCACGGTGCGCGACGACGACCCGCAGTTGACGGTGCGCGAGGTCGCGACGCCGCGCCAGCCGCTGCGCGTGGTGGTGGACAGCAAGCTCGAGACCCCGCCCGCGGCGAGGATATTGCAGGGCGGCGGGACGCTGGTGGCGGCGGCGCGCGCGGAGCAGGGGAAAATCGCGGCGCTCCAGGCGCAGGGCGCCGAAGTGATCGTGATGCCGAACCGCGCAGGCAAGGTCGAGCTCGGAGATTTGTTCCGGGAGCTCGCGCGCCGCGGCGTGAACGAGGTGCACGTGGAAGCGGGGCACAAGTTGAACGGCTCGCTGCTCGCGGAAGGGTGCGTGGACGAGCTCGTGATCTACCTCGCGCCGAGCCTGATCGGCGACGCCGCGCACGGCATGTTCGATCTCCCGGCGCTCACCGACCTCGCCGGCCGCCGCGTGCTCGGGATCCGGGACCTGCGCCAGATCGGACCCGATATCCGGGTGATCGCGAGGTTCGTATAATGTTTTCCGGGATCGTCGCGGTGGTGGGGCGGGTGTCCCGGGTGGACCCGGCGGCGGGCGGCGTGCGCCTGCGCGTGGACGCCGGCGGCCTCGACCTGGGCGATGTCGCGATCGGCGACAGCATCGCCGTGAACGGCGTGTGCCTTACCGTGGTGGCGAAATCGGCGCAGACTTTCGAGGCGGACGTGTCACGGGAGACATTGAACAGCAGCATGGGCTACACGGCGGGGAGCCGCGTCAACCTGGAGAAGGCGCTGCGCCTGGCGGACCGCCTCGGCGGCCACCTCGTGAGCGGCCACGTGGACGGCGTCGGCACGGTGAAGCATTGCAGGCCGGCCGGCGACAGCCGCCTGCTGGCGGTGGCGGCGCCGCGCGGGCTGGCGAAATATATCGCGCGCAAGGGCTCGATCGCGGTAAACGGCGCGAGCCTGACGGTGAACGCGGTGAAAGGAGCGGAATTCACGGTGAATCTCATCCCGCACACTCTGGCCGCCACCAATCTGGGCGACCTGCGCGCGCGCGACCCGGTCAACCTGGAAGTGGATATGCTGGCGCGTTACGTCGAGAGGTTGAAGGGGAACCGCAGATAAACGCAGATACACGCAGATAACATCAAGACTAGAGACAAGTGAAGTAAACAGGGCCGACAGGTATTAAGGGATTGCGGATTCAAAGGTCTTATCAGGTGGTTCAGCTTATTTTTGGTTTTTATCCGCGTTTATCTGCGTTTATCTGCGGCTAATATGGGTTTGAATTTGATATGAGTTCGAGACAGGAAACGGGCATCAGCCCCATTGCCGAGGTCATCGCCGAGCTGAAGGCCGGCCGGATGGTGGTGCTGGTGGACGAGGAGGACCGCGAGAACGAGGGCGATCTGCTGATGGCGGCGGAGTTCGTGACCGCGGACGCGGTCAACTTCATGGCGCGCTACGGCAGGGGGCTCGTCTGCCTCACGCTGACCGAGGAGAAGTGCCGGGCCCTCAACCTCCCGCTGATGGTCGTCAACAACCGCTCGACGCTCGGCACCAACTTCACGGTATCCATCGAGGCCGCGGCGGGCGTCACCACCGGCATTTCCGCCGCCGACCGCGCGCGCACCGTGCAGGTCGCGATCCGGGCCGACGCGGGCCCGCGCGACCTGGTGCAGCCGGGCCACATCTTTCCGCTGATGGCGCAGGAGGGCGGCGTGCTGGTGCGCGCCGGCCACACCGAGGCCGGCTGCGATCTCGCCCGGCTCGCGGGCTGCGCGCCGGCGGCGGTGATCTGCGAGATACTCAAGGACGACGGCGAGATGGCGCGGCTGCCGGACCTCGTCGAATTCGCCGCGCAGCACAAGCTGCGGATCGGCACCATCACCGACCTCATCCATTACCGCGCGAGCAATGAATCGCTGGTCGAACGGATGACGGAGCGCGACATCGAGACGGCGCACGGGAAATTCCGTCTCCACGTCTACAGCGACCGCATCGGGGACGCGACCCACCTCGCGCTGGTGCGCGGCAGGCCCGTTCCCGGCCAGGAGACGCTGGTGCGCGTGCACGAGCCGCTGTCGGTGATGGACCTGCTCGACGTGGAAAGCCGCAGCCACTCCTGGAACTTCAACGATGCGCTCGCCGCGGTGAGCCGCGCCGAGCGCGGGGTGATCTTGCTGATGCACCGGGTGGAAACGGCGGCCGAACTGCTCGAGCGCGCGCGGCCGCGCGAGGGCCAGGCGGCGGCGCAGGGCATCGCGCTCCGCAACTACGGCATCGGCGCGCAGATCCTGAAGGACCTCGGCGTGAAGAAGATGCGGCTGCTGGCGCTGCCGCGCCGCATGCCCAGCATGGCGGGCTTCGGCCTGGAAGTCACCGGCTACTTGCAGCCAGGTGGGGGAACGGGAGAGCGGGAGAGCGGGAGAGCGTGAGGGGGAAGGCGTATTTTCGATCTCCCGACCTCACGACCTCCCGGAACTTAAATGGCGCGGAAAGACGACATCGAGCGGCTCGAGCCGGATCTGAACGGCGCCGGGCTGCGCATCGGCATCGTGATGAGCCGCTTCAACCAGGACGCGGGCGAGGGGCTGCTGTCGAGTTGCGCCGCGGCGCTCGCGAAGCACGGCGTGCGCGCCAGGGACATCCGGGTCGTCACCGTCCCGGGCGCGCTGGAGGTGCCGCTCGCGCTGCAGAAGATGGCGAACACCGGGCGTTTCGACGCGCTGATCGCGCTCGGCGCCGTGATCCGGGGCGAGACCTACCACTTCGAGATCGTCGCCAGCAAGTCGGCGGAAGGCATCGCCTCGGTCGCGCTCGACACCGGGGTGCCGGTCGCGAACGGCGTCCTTACCACCGACAACGACGGCCAGGCGCTGGCGCGCGTGGCGCGGAAAGGCGCCGACTGCGCCGCGGTGGCGGTGGAGATGGCCAACCTGATGAGGCGGCTCGGTGAAGACTAGCCGCCGGCGCTCGCGCGAATTCGCGCTGCAGGGCCTCTACCAGTGGCAGCTCTCCGGGGCCGAGCCCGCGGCCATCGCCCGCCAGCTCGCGGAAGCGAAGGGCTTCGACAAGGTGGACCCCGAGTATTTCAAGGCGCTGATCGAGGGCGCGGTGGCCGCGGCGCCCGCGCTCGAGCGCGAGATCGCGCCGCTGCTCGACCGGGAGTATTCGCGCCTGAGCCCGGTCGAGCGCGGCATCCTGCTGCTCGGGGCCTACGAGCTCGCGCACCGGCCGGAGGTGCCGTACCGGGCGGTGATCAACGAGGCGGTGGAGCTCGCCAAGAGCTACGGCGGCACCGGCGGCCACAAGTACGTGAACGGCGTGCTCGACAAGCTCGCGGCGCGGTTGCGCGCGGCGGAAAAGCAGTGAGTGATGGACGAGCGGCTGAGAAAACGGATCATCCTGTTCTACCTGGGGGGCATCCTCAATGTCTTCCTCGGGCTCTACGTGGCGATCGAGGGCGTCAGCTTCCTGCCGGCGGACACGGTGCGCTGGCTCGTGTTGTTTTTCTTCATCTTCGCCGCGGTGGATTTCTATTTTCCCCGCGCGATGAAGAAGAAATGGCAGGAAGACCAGGCCAGGCTGAGCGCGCAGCGCCCGCCCGCCGGCGACCAGTGACGGGCAAATCCCTCTCCGAGTTCGAGATCATCCGCCGCTACTTCACGCGGCGGGCGCGCCGCGCCGTGCTGGGCGTGGGCGACGATGCGGCGCTGGTACGCGCGCCGCGCGGCCGCGAGATCGCGCTGACCACCGACATGCTGGTCGGCGGCCGGCATTTCTTCGCCGATGCCGACCCGGAGCGGCTCGGCCACAAGGCGCTGGCGGTCAATCTGTCGGACCTGGCGGCGATGGGGGCGGCGCCGCGCTGGGCGACGCTCGCGCTCGCGCTGCCGCGGGTGGACGCGCGCTGGCTCGCCGCCTTCTCGCGCGGCTTTCTGCGCCTCGCGCGGCGCCACGGTGTGGAACTCATCGGCGGCGACACGACGCGCGGGCCGCTCGCGGTGTGCGTGCAGATCGCAGGCGAGGTGCCGGCGGGGCGGGCGTTGCGGCGCGACGGCGCCCGGATGGGGGACGACATCTGGGTTTCGGGCACGCTGGGCGACGCGGCGCTCGCGCTCGCCGCGCTGAAACGCAAGATTGCACTTTCGGGGCGGGAACGCGCGCTGCTGGAGCGCAGGCTGCACGCGCCGGCGCCGCGCGTCGCGCTGGGCATGGCGTTGCGCGGCGTCGCGCGCAGCGCGATCGACGTTTCCGACGGGCTCGTCGCCGACCTCGGCCACGTGTGCGAGCGCTCGGGCCTGGCGGCGGTGATCGAGGCGGCGCGCATCCCTCTCTCGCCTGTCGTAAAAAGTAAAATAAAACAACCAGTTGCGATGAATGCCGTGCTCTCGGGTGGCGACGACTACGAGCTCGTCTTCACCGCCGGGCGCACCCGGCGCCGGGCGATCGCCCGGCTGTCGCGGCGCCTGCGCCTGAGGCTTACCCGCATCGGTAGAATCATCCGGCGGCGGCGCGGGGGCTCGCTCGTTACCGTGCTCGGTGATGACGGCGGGCCGGTGCGGTTGCCACGCGCGGGGTTCGATCATTTTGGCTGATCTCGTAATCAGGCCCTCCTGGCGTTTCCTCCTGCGTCATCCCGCGCATTTCGTCGCGTTCGGCGGCGGCGCGGGGCTCGCGCCGGTCGCGCCGGGGACGTGGGGCACGCTGCTCGCGCTGCCGCTCTACGCGCTCGTCGCGCCGCGGCTCGCCCCGATGGAATTCCTGCTGCTCGTCGCGGCGTTGTTCGGGCTCGGCGTCTGGGCCTGCGGCGTGACGGGCCGCGCGATCGGCGTCCCCGACCACGGCGGCATGGTGTGGGACGAGCTGGTCGCGTTCCTGCTGGTGCTGTTCTTCGTCCCGGACACGCTCGAGTGGCAGGCGGCGGCGTTCCTGCTGTTCCGGCTGTTCGATATCCTCAAGCCGCCGCCGATCCGCTATTACGACCGCACTTTCAAGAGCGGCTTCGGCGTGATGCTCGACGATCTCGTCGCCGCGTTTTACACGCTGATCGTCCTGGCGGTTGCGAAGACGATCATCGAGTGACGCAAGATAGAACGATGCCCGACCCCGTCCTATACCGGCTCGCAGAAGAAGTCGGCACGGCGCTGAAATCCCGCAAGCTGATGCTGGCGACCGCCGAGTCGTGCACTGGCGGCTGGATTTCGGAAGCGGTCACCATGGTCCCCGGCAGCTCGGAATGGTTCGAGCGCGGCTTCGTTTCCTACACCTACGTCTCCAAGCGCGAGATGCTGGGCGTGAAGGAAAAAACGCTGGAACAGCACGGCGCGGTGTCGGAAGAAGTCGTGCGCGAGATGGCGAGCGGCGCGCTCGCGCGCTCCCACGCCCAGGTCGCGGTGGCCGTAAGCGGCGTGGCCGGCCCGACCGGTGGCACGCCCGACAAGCCCGTCGGCACCGTCTGCTTCGCGTGGTGCGCGAAGGGCGGCACGCCGCGCTCGGACACGCAGCACTACTCCGGCGACCGCGAGGCCGTGCGCAAGCAATCCGTCGCTCACGCGCTCAAGGGCGTCCTCGCGCAACTCAAGTAGCGTAAGTGGGGTCAGTGTAAGATTTCCGCAGTGATACAGGCCGGCCGACGGATAAGTTACACTGACCCCAATTGCGTTTCGTCCGCTATCGACATGGGCCTGCACCTAGTGCCCAGGCTAATCCCCTAATCCACGATGCCGCCGACGTGCGGGACTTCCGGTCCCGTTGACTTTGATGCATTACCGTGGTAATGTGACAATCATGTCGCTCGCCCAGTCCAAACTGACCGCCCAAGGCCAGATTTCCGTGCCCTCCGAAATTCGCAAGAAACTCGGGGTCGGGCCCGGATCCATCCTCGAGTGGGACGAGAAGAACGATGAGATTATTGTCCGGAAAGCCGGGCGGCACACCTCGGCGGACGTGCACGAAGCGCTGTTTTCTGACGGCGGCCCCAACCGAAAAGCATCCGCAAACGTGAAGGATGGCATCAGAAAGTACATCCGGCAGAAGCATGCACGCCGTTGATACCAATCTTCTCGTGCGACTGATCGTACGTGACGACGCGGATCAGGTAAAAGCTGCGGAGGCGTTTGTCGCAAAAGGGGCGTGGGTGTCCCACCTCGTGCTGGCAGAAACGCTATGGGTTCTCGACGCGGTTTACGATCGCTCACCCGCGCAGATCGCGAATGCGATCGACCGAATGCTGAACCACAAGGAATTGACGCTCCAGGACGCGGATATCGTCACGCTGGCGCTGGTTCATTTCCGTTCCCGTCCCTCACTGGGTTTCTCCGATTGTCTCGTTTTGGAAATTGCCCGCAAAGCCGGTCATCTACCGCTCGGAACCTTCGACCGGAATCTTGCAAAACTTGACGGTACACGCCGCCTGTAGCGCGTTCGATCTTCACTACACAACCCAAACGGTGGCCGGCTTTGGCCGTAAACCGCCCGGTTTGGCAAAGGTCAGAAACGCCTCCGAACCCGACACCCCACGGGTGTCTGTAGAAAAAGGCAATGGGGTAAGGACGTTGGCGCGCTTTGCCGGCGCGCGGGCGCGGTTTGACGGGCGGGTCGTCAACTCAACACTCGCGTCGCGCGTTTTTAGGGCATGGCGTGCTCGGAACGGGAGCGGCTGGTTTAAAATACACGGCAACGAACAACAAGGATCCCCCTCATGGATGAGAACAAGGCCAAGGCGCTGGCCGCGGCGCTGTCGCAGATCGAGAAGCAGTTCGGCAAAGGCTCGATCATGCGCCTGGGCGAGTCCGAGGTGGCGAAGGACATCCGCGCAGTCTCCACCGGCTCGCTCGGGCTCGACCTCGCGCTCGGCATCGGTGGGCTGCCGCGGGGGCGGGTGTGCGAGATCTACGGGCCGGAGTCCTCGGGCAAGACCACGCTCGCGCTCTCGGTCATCGCGCAGATGCAGAAGCTGGGCGGCACCGCCGCCTTCATCGACGCCGAGCACGCGCTCGATCCCCAGTACGCGGGGAAGCTCGGGGTGGACGTGGACCAGCTGCTGATCTCCCAGCCCGACAACGGCGAGCAGGCGCTGGAGATCGCCGACATGCTGGTGCGCTCGAGCTCGGTGGATGTGGTGGCCATCGACTCGGTGGCGGCGCTGGTGCCCAAGGCCGAGATCGAGGGCGAGATGGGCGAGCCGCAGATGGGGCTGCAGGCGCGGCTCATGTCGCAGGCGCTCCGGAAGCTCACCGCCAACATCAAGCGCTCCAACACGCTCGTGATCTTCATCAATCAGATCCGCATGAAGATCGGCGTCATGTTCGGCAACCCCGAGACCACCACCGGCGGCAACGCGCTCAAGTTTTACGCTTCGGTGCGCATCGACATCCGGCGCATCGGCTCGATCAAGAAAGGCGAGGAGGTGATCGGCTCCGAGACGCGCGCCAAGGTCGTCAAGAACAAGGTCGCGCCGCCGTTCCGCTCGGCCGAGTTCGACATCCTCTACGGCGAGGGTATCTCGCGCGAAGGCGAGATCATCGAGCACGGGGTCCTGCACCGCATCCTGGACAAGTCCGGTGCCTGGTACAACTACGGCAAGGAGCGCATCGGCCAGGGCAAGGACAACGCCCGCGAGTTCCTGAAGGAGAACCCCAAGATCGCGCAGGAGATCGAAGCTAGGATCCGCGCCGCGGTGGGCGTGACCGGTGCCGCAGAACAGCCCAGGCCCGAAGGCAAGAAAGCCGCCGCCCACTAGCCTGCGCGCGCGGGCGCTGCGGCTGCTCGCCCGCCGCGAGCACTCGCGGCGGGAGCTCGAGCGCAAGCTCGCCGTTCACGCCGAGGACCCCGCCGAGGTCGCCCGCGTGCTCGACGAGCTCGAGGCGCGGGGCTGGCTGTCGGAGCGCCGGGTGGTGGAGCAGTTGGTGCACGCGCGCCGCTCCCGTTTCGGCGCGCGGCGCATCGAGCGGGACCTGCTCGACAAGGGAATTTCCGCCGACGCAGTCGCAGCGGCGCTCCCCGGGTTGAGGGAGAGCGAGCTGGAGGCGGCGCGCGCGGTGTGGGCGAAAAAATTCGGCAGGCTGGCGCGCACGCCGGCCGAGCGCGCGCGCCAGGCGCGCTTCCTGCAGGGACGCGGCTTCGCCTTCGACGTCGTGATGAAAGTCATCAAGGGCAGGGATGAGGGATGAGTGCGGAGGGATGAGGAATGAAAACCAAATTTCAATACCCTAGTCACCAGTCACGAGTCACCAGTCACGCTTTTGCGGTAGTGATGGCGCTTACCGCCATCACGTTGACAGGCTGCGACTATCTTCCGTTCGGCTATACGCCGGTCAGGGAGATCACCGCGGCGCCCGCGCAGTTCGAAGGCAGGGAGGTCAAGCTCAAGGGCAGGGTGCGGGGCATTCTGAAGCTGGGGGGCCTCAAGGCCTACACGCTGCAGGACGACACCGGGCGGGTGACGGTGACGACGGACGGGCAGCTGCCCGCCGAAAACGCCGAGGTGGCCCTCAAGGGCACCGTGAAAAGCGCGCTGATCGTCGGCGGCTCGGCGGTCGGCCTGCGGGTGGAAGAAACGAAGCGTTTGCGGTAGATTCTGAGCTTTCAGCGATCAGCTTTCAGCATTCGGCCAAAGCAAGGCCCGTTTCAAGCTGATAGCTGACGGCTGACAGCTAGACCACATGAAAAGCAGCGAAATCCGCGGCAAATTCCTGAAGTTCTTCGAAGGCAAGGGGCACGCCGTCGTGGCCTCGAGCCCGCTGGTGCCGGGGAACGACCCGACGCTGCTGTTCACCAATTCCGGCATGGTGCAGTTCAAGGACGTGTTCCTCGGCCACGACCGGCGCTCGTACGTGCGCGCGACCACCGCGCAGCGCTGCGTGCGCGCCGGCGGCAAGCACAACGACCTCGAGAACGTCGGCTACACCGCGCGCCATCACACGTTCTTCGAGATGCTGGGCAATTTCAGCTTCGGCGACTATTTCAAGCGCGACGCGATCCGCTACGCCTGGGAGCTGCTGACGCAGGTCTACCGGCTGCCGCCGGAGCGGATGTGGACCACGGTCTACCACGAGGACGACGAGGCGTACGACGCCTGGACCAGGGACATCGGCGTGCCGAAGGAGCGCTGTATCCGCGTCGGCGACAAGCCCGGCGCGCTGAAGTACCAGAGCGACAACTTCTGGCAGATGGCCGACACCGGGCCGTGCGGGCCGTGCGCCGAGATTTTCTGGGACCACGGGCCCGGCATCCCCGGCGGGCCGCCCGGCTCGAAGGACGCCGAGAGCGATCGCTACGTCGAGATCTGGAACCTCGTGTTCATGCAGTACAACCGGGACGACAAGGGCGTGATGACACCGCTGCCCAAGCCGTGCGTGGACACGGGCATGGGGCTGGAGCGCATCGCCGCCGTGCTGCAGGGCGTGCACTCGAACTACGAGATTGATTTATTTCAGGATTTGATCAAGGCCGCGGCGCGTGAGACGGGCGCGAAAGACCTCGCGAGCAATTCGCTGAAGGTGATCGCCGATCACATCCGCGCGACGGCCTTCCTCATTGTTGACGGCGTGATCCCGGGCAACGAGGGCAGAGGCTACGTGCTCCGCCGCATCATCCGCCGCGCGATCCGCCACGGCTACAAGCTCGGGCGGACGCAGCCGTTCTTCCACCGCGTCGTGGACGATCTCGCGCGCGCGATGGGCGGTGCCTATCCCGAGCTGCCGAAAGCGAAGGAACGCGTCACCCAGGTGCTGAAGCAGGAGGAGGAGCGCTTCGCCGAAACGCTGGTGAACGGCATGAGGGTGCTGGAAGGGGCGCTCACGCGCGAGGACCGCATGCTCGACGGCGAAACCGTGTTCCAGCTCTACGATACCTACGGCTTCCCGGTGGACTTGACCGCCGACATCGCACGCGAGCGCAACGTGCGGGTGGATTACGCGGGATTCGAGGCGGCGATGGAGCGCCAGCGCGAGCGGGCGCGCGCGGCCTCCAGGTTCCAGGCGGGCGCGAGCGTCGAATACAAGGGCGGCAAGACCGAGTTCAGGGGCTACGACACGCTGACGGTCGAGGATGCGAAGGTCGTTGCGATCTACCGCGAGGGCGCATCGGTGCCGTCCATGGCTGCGGGCGATTCCGCCATCGTCGTGCTCGACCGCACGCCGTTCTACGCCGAGTCCGGCGGGCAGGTCGGCGACAAGGGCGTATTGATTTCCTCCGGGGGCACTTTCGAAGTTGCTGACACACAAAAAATACAAGCCAATGTATTCGGCCATCATGGCTCGCTAAAAGCGGGCGTGCTCAGGGTCGGCGACAAAGCCGAGGCGCGCGTGGACGCGCAAACACGCGAAGCCACGAAGCGCAATCATTCGGTTACCCACCTCATGCACAAGGCGTTGCGCGAAGTATTGGGTGGCCACGTACAGCAAAAAGGGTCGCTCGTTGATTCTCAGAAAACCCGTTTTGACTTTACGCATGACCAGCCGATGACCGGCGAAGAAATCCGCCAGGTCGAGTCACGGGTAAATGCCGAGATATTGGAAAACGTGCCTACGCGCGCCCGGGTAATGCCGCTGGAAGAGGCGCAGAAAAGCGGCGCAGTGATGCTGTTCGGCGAGAAATATGGCGATGAAGTCCGCGTGCTCGACATCGGATCATCACGCGAACTTTGCGGCGGCACTCATGTGAGCCGCACGGGAGACATCGGCGTTTTCAAGATTTACTCCGAGGGTGGAGTGGCTGCCGGCGTTCGTCGTGTCGAGGCGACAACCGGAGGAAACGCCCTGGCCATGATGTCGAACCTGCTGCAAGAATTTGATGAAGTCGCGAAGCACCTAAGGGTCAATCCGGGAGCAGGCGAGGTCGAGGGGGCCGTCAGGAAGCTGCAAGAAGAGAAACGGGCTCTTGAAAAGGAACTCACTCGCCTCAAATCCAAACTTGCGTCATCGCAAGGCGACGACCTCGCCGACCGGGCCGTGGCGGTGAAGGGCGTGAAAGTGCTCGCCGCGACCCTCGACGGGGCGGACGCCAGGGCGCTGCGCGAGACGCTGGACAAGCTGAAGGACAAGCTCAAGTCGGCCGCGATCGTGCTCGCGACCACGGACGGCGGCAAGGTTTCCTTGATCGCAGGAGTGACACCGGACCTTACCTCGAAGATCAAGGCCGGCGAACTGGTCAATCACGTCGCGCGGCAGGTCGGCGGCAAGGGCGGCGGCCGGGCGGACATGGCCCAGGCCGGCGGCACCGACCCCTCGAAATTACCCTCCGCGCTGGAATCCGTGCGCGGATGGGTGGAGCAAAGGTTATGAAGAAAATCCTTATGTTGACCGTGGTGATGCCGATCTTTGCTCCGCCGGTGGCAGCGCAGGCTTATCCCGCCAAGCCGGTCGAGCTCGTCGTCCATACCTCGGCGGGTGGTGGCGGCGATCTCTTCGCGAGGACGGTGGCGGAGATCATCACCAGGGGGAAACTGCTGCCGCAGCCGCTCGTCATCAGCAACAAGGGCGGGGGTGGCGGTGCGATCGCCTTCAACTACGTCGCCGGCAAGCGCGGCGATCCGTACACGCTGCTGGCGGTGCCGAGCACGGTCCTGCTCACCGCGCCGCTGCGCAGCGGGCTGGACATCGGGCTCGACAAGTTCACCCCGCTGGCATCGCTCGGCCTGGATTTGAACGCCCTGACGGTGCGCGCGGATGCGCCGTACGCGACGATGGCCGACTTTATCGAGGCGGCGAAGCGCGAGCCGGATTCGATCGTCATCGCGTTCGGCTCGATCGGCGGCACCGCGCATTACCTCGCGTACCGGATCGAGAAAGTCACCGGCGCGCGCTTCAGGACCGTCTCGATGAAGGGCGCCCAGGCGGTGCTGTCCGTGCTGGGAGGGCACGTGCACGCGACCACGGAAAACCTGAGCGAAGTCATGGGACACGTGGAAGGGAAGAAGATGCGGGTCATCGGCGTGCCCGCCGGGCAGCGTCTTGCCGCAGCGCCCGGCATCCCGACGCTGCGGGAGCAGGGATACGACATCCGTTCGGGCGTGAGGCGCGGTTTCGCAGCGCCCGCGGGCATACCGAAGGAGGCGGCGGTGGTGCTCGAAGCCATGCTGGAAAAGGTCCACGAGAGCGCGGAGTGGAAGGACTACGCCGCGCGGAACCTGCTGGAGAATACCTACCTGAACGGGGCGGCTTTCGCCCGCTATCTCGCCGAACGCCAGCCCGAGATGGTCCAGTTCATGAAAGACGCGGGGCTCGCCGGGAAACCTTAGAACGGCAGTCTCGCGTCCTTCTTGACCGCCAGGATCGCGCGGCGGAAATCTTCCTGGATCCTTCGCAGGGCGGCTTCGTCGTCGGCCTCGAACCGCAGCACCACGACCGGCGTGGTGTTGGAGGGCCGCGCGAGGCCGAAACCGTCGGCGTACTCGACCCGCAGGCCGTCTATCGTGATCACCTCGCGCGCGCCGTCGAACTTCGCCGTCTGCCGCAGCTTGTCCATCAAGGCGTAGTTCTCGCCCTCGGCGAGCGCGATGTGCAGTTCCGGCGTCGAGACCGCTTCCGGCAGCGCTTCCAGCACGGCGCCGGGGTCGCGCTCGCGGGAGAGTATCTCGAGCAGCCGCGCGCCGGCGTAGAGCCCGTCGTCGAACCCGTACCAGCGGTCCTTGAAGAAGATGTGCCCGCTCATCTCGCCGGCGAGCGGCGCGCCGGTTGCCGCGAGCTTCTGCTTGATGAAGGAGTGGCCGGTCTTCCACAACACCGGCTTGCCGCCGTGCTCCCGCACCCAGGAAAACATATAACGTGTTGATTTTACGTCGAATATTATCTCCGCTCCCGGATGGCGCGTGAGCACGTCCGCGGCGAACAGCATCAGCTGGCGGTCGGGATAGATGATTTTTCCGCTGCGCGTGATCACGCCGAGGCGGTCGCCGTCGCCGTCGAACGCCAAGCCGATCTCTCCCTGACCCGCGGCAAGCGCGCGTTGCAGGTCGGCGAGATTTTCCGGCTGCGACGGATCGGGGTGGTGGTGGGGAAAGCTGCCGTCCACCTCGCAGTAGAGCTCGGCCACCTCGCAGCCGAGCCGGCGGTAGAGCGCGGGTGCGACGGCGCCCGCCACGCCGTTGCCGCAGTCGACGACGATCTTCATCGGCCGCGCAAGCTTGACGTCGCCGGCGATGCGGGCGAGATAAGGCTCGCGCACGTCGTGCCGGCGATAGCCGCCGCCGCCGTGCGCAAGGTCGCCGCGCTCGATACGTCGGCGCAGGCCCTGTATCGCATCGCCGGCGAGGGTCTCGCCGCCCAGCATCACCTTGATGCCGTTGTAGTCGGGCGGATTGTGCGAGCCCGTGACCATCGCGCAGGAGAGCGTCCCCAGGTGGTGCGCCGCGAAGTAGAGCATGGGCGTCGGCACTTGCCCGACGTCCGTCACGTCCACGCCGCTCTCCCGCAGCCCCCTCGCGAGCGCGGCGGAAAGCTCCGGGCCGGAATGGCGCCCGTCGCGGCCGATGACGACCGCGGGCTGGCGGCGGTCGCGGGCTTCCGAGCCGATCGCGCGGCCGATCGCCTCGACGACCGCGGCGTCGAGCGTGCGGCCGACGATGCCGCGGATGTCGTAGGCCTTGAATATCTCGGGCGGGAGATGAACGCGCTCGTTCATAGCCTGCGAATTATCTCACGCGCATCGCCAGATGCCGGTGAACCCTATTTCCCGTTTCCTGAAGTGAAGAATTCCAGCACGCGCCGCGGCAGCCAGTCGAAGTTGCCGGGAGGGGCGCCGCCGACGAAGCCGACGTGCCCGCCTTCCCCGGGTTGCTCCAGCGTCACCGCGGCGGATACCTCGTCGGCGCGGGGCAGCGCCGCGGCCGGGAGGAACGGGTCGTTCCTGGCGTTGATGACGAGGGTGGACACGCGGATATTCCTCAGCCCCGGCTTGCTGCTCGCGCGCGTCCAGTAATCGTCGGTGTCCCGGTAGCCGTGCAGCGGCGCGGTGACGAGATCGTCGAACTCGCGCAGCGTGCGCGACGCGCGCACCGCGCCGGCGTCGTAGAGCCCGGGGAACCGTTCCAGCTTGGCGAGGCTTTTCACCCTCAGCGTTTTCAGGAAATTGCGCGCATAAACGAGGTTGAAACCCTGGCCGAGCGCATCGCCCGAGGCCATCAGGTCGAGCGGGGCCGAGACGGCGGCTGCGGCGTCGATCACGCGGACCGCGGCATCGCCGCTTTCTCCCAGCCACTTCAGCAGCGCGTTGCCGCCGAGCGAAATACCGACCGCGTAGAGCGGCGCGCCGGGATTTTGCGCGCGCAGCCGCCGCAGGATCCAGTCGATCTCCGGCGCGTCGCCCGAGTGGTAGGCGCGCGGCAGCCGGTTCGGCTCGCCGCCGCATCCCCGGAAGTGCACGACCACGCCGCGCATGCCGCGCCCGCGCAGCGCGGCCATCAAGGCCAGCGCGTAGTGGCTGCGCGAGCTGCCTTCGAGGCCGTGGAACAGCACCACCAGGGGCGTTTCCTCTTGAACCTTGAACTTTGAACCTTGAACCGGGCTTTCCGCCCAGTCGACATCAATGAAATCGCCGTCGGGCGTGTCCCAGCGGCTGCGCCGGTAGGCGGCGCCGGGCCGCGGCATCAGCGTCGCCGCGTAGAGGGTCTGCAGGTGGCCGCCCGGCAGCCAGCGCGGCGCGGCGTATGGCGGGGGATCAGTCAAAACCATAAAGCCGGGCGGGATTGGTGATGAATACCCGCTTGCGCGCGGCTTCGTCCGGCACCCACTCCTTATTTGGTCTTCACGTAACGGGCGGCGCTCGTTCCGGCAAGCTTGCCGAACACCGCGCCGGAGGTGAGCCCCGTGCCCCCCGGGTAATTGTGGTAGAAAATGCCGCCCACCATCTCGCCCGCGGCGTAGAGGCCGGGGATCGGCTTGCCGGCGGTGTCTTCGACTTCACCCTCCCGGCTGATCTTCACGCCGCCGAAGCTGAAGGTGACGCCGCAGGTCACGCCGTAGGCCTCGAACGGCGGCTCGGCCACGGTGTTCGCCCAGTTCGACTTGTTGATCCGCAGGCCCGTGGTGCAGCGGCCGTCCTTGACCGCCATGTTGAAGGGCACGTCGGTGCGCACCGCCTTGTTGTACTCGAGGATCTCGCGCAGGCAGGCCTCGGCGTTCACCCCTTCGAGCTTCTTCACCAGCTCCTCCAGCGTGTCGGCGCGCGCCTTGGTCACCTGCTTGATGCGGTACTCGTCGCGCAGCATCGGAATGATCTTGGCGTCGAAGATCTGCCACGCGAACATGCCCGGCTGCTCCAGGATCACCCGGCCGTACCTGGCGTAGGTGTAGTTGCGGAAGTCCGCCCCCTCGTCCACGAAGCGCTCGCCGCGCGCGTTCACCATGATGCCCCACGGGTAGCTGTGCTTCTGGAACTGGTCGCCGACCGCGAGGTCGCCGAAAGGGGGCGCGTTCATGTCCCAGCCCACCGCGTGGCATCCCGACCAGTGGCCGTAGGACATGGCGCCCGCATCGAGCGCCATCTGGATGCCGAGCCCGGTGTTGTAGCGGGTGCCGCGTACCTTGGCGAGGTCCCATCCCGGGCCGAGGTAGCGCGTGCGCATCTCGGCGTTGGACTCGAATCCCCCGCACGCCAGCACCACCGCCCTGGAGCGGATCTCGACGTTCCTCCCCCCGTGCTTCGCCCGCACGCCGAGCACGACGCCGTCGTCGCCGGTCATCAGGCTGATGGCCGGCGTTTCGTAGAAGATCCTGATGCCTTCCCGTTCGCAGGCCTTGTGCTCGTTCTCGATCAATCCCGGCCCGCCGCCCCAGGTTTCGGCCGCGAGCCCGCCCCAGAACTTGTAGCGCTTGCCGCCGTCGACCTTGTACGACTGGCGCCCGTAGCTCGCCTGGAACCTGACGCCTTTCTTGCGCAGCCACACCAGCGTCTCGAAGCTGCGCGTGATCAGGATCTCGCACAATTCGGGGTCGGTCCGGTACTGCGTGATGCGGCCCATGTCGTCGTAATAATGCTCGGCGGTGTAGGCGCCGTAGTCATGGGTCTTCTTCTCCGCCTCGGTCAGATCGGGAATAAGCTGCGCGAGGTCGTCCACGCCGTTGTAAACCACCCGCATCAGGCCCGCGGTGTAGCGGCTGTTGCCCCCGCAATCCGCTATCGGCGCGGCCTCCAGGAGGATGACGGACGCGCCGCCCTCGCGCGCGGCGAGCGCCGCGCTGCAGGCGGCGTTGCCGGCGCCGACGACGATCACATCGGGCTTGCTAAAATCGGTGGTGCTCATCGCTTTCCTTTCAGTGCAGCGTCTTCGCTCCGCGCAGCGGCTCGGGATCGCCGCCGCCGGAAGCGCTGCCGGCGGGGGCGGGGGAGGCATGATGCGCGACCATGCGCCACCCGCGTTCGGTACGCTGGTAGACGTTGGTGGCGATCACCGGGTTCGCCGGACGCTGCTCGCCGGCGACCGTGATGTATTCGTAGGCGCTGTGCACGGCAAGCATCATGCCCTGCACGCTCTGCTGATCGCGCAACTGGAACCGCAGCGTCTGTCCGGCAGCGAAGATCCGCCGCCAGGACTCGCGCACTTTCTCGACGCCGCTGACGCGCGGCGCGCCGGGATGCACGCAGTAAATGTCGTCGTCGTCGGCCCAGACCGACATCATGGCATCCAGGTCGCACTTGGTGAAAGCCTCGTAGAACGCGGCTTCGGCGTCCTGTGGGCTGGAAAACAGCGCTTTTTTCACGCCGGGCATGATGGCGGGACGGTCTACTGGCGCGGTCAGGCGATTCTAGCAGATCGCACCGCCGCGGAAACGCGCTCGGGCGTGAGCTGCATCATGCAGTTGAAATGGCCGAGCGGGCACACCCGCCTGAAGCACGGGCTGCACGGCAGGTCGAGCTTCAGTATGATGGCGGCCGGCGACAGCGGCGGGGTAAACGCGGGGCTCGACGAGCCGTAGAGCGCGATCACGGGCTTGCCGAGCGCGGCGGCGACGTGCATCAGCCCGGAATCGTTGCTCACCACGAGCCGCGCCGAGGCCAGCACGTCCATGGCTTCGCCGAGGGTGGTTGCGCCGCACAGGTTGCGGCAGGCGCCGCCGCTCGCGCCCTCGATCTCCGCGCCGATGGCGGCGTCGTTGGGCGAGCCGACCAGCCACGCTTCCCACCCTTCGGCGGCGAGCTCGCGCGCGAGCCGCGCGAAATAGGCCGCGGGCCAGCGCTTGGCGGGGCCGTATTCCGCCCCCGGGCACAGCACGATGACCGGGCGCGGGGACTCGAGACCGAGCTTCATCAGCGTCGCGCGGCGCGCAGCTTCGTTCGCCCGCAGCGCGGGAACGGGCAGGGGCAGGGGCGGCGCCGCGCCGGGGGGGTGCGCGAGCGCGGCGAAGCGCTCGGCCATCCGCGGCAGGCGCGCCGGATCCAGCCGCCGCGCGTCATTCAGCAGTCCCCAGCGCAGCTCGCCCACGTAGCCGGTGCGCCGCGGGATGCCGGCGAAAAACGGAACGAGCGCGGACTTGAAGGTATTGGGCAGCACGATGGCCTGGTCGTAGCCCTCGCGCGCCAGTTCGCGGCCCAGGCGCCGCCGCTCGGAGAGCTTGAGATCGCCGTGGATGAAAGGGCTGGCGATCGCCCGCCGCACTTCCGGCATGCGCTCGAACAGCGGCAACGTCCATGGCGGCGCGAGCACGTCGAGCGCCGGGCCGGCGTGGCGCGCGTGCAGGAGCTTCAGCAGCGGCTGCGCGAGCACCGCATCGCCGACCCACGAAGGACCCACAACCAGGATGCGCTGCATGTGTTGTGAGTCCTTCTGTAGGGATGAGGGATGAGGGATGAAGGATGAGGGAAAAACCTGAACTGGCTTCGTTCCTGTTGGCTGGTCTCCTCCGCCCTCATCCCTCCGCCCTCATCCCTCGGGCGAAGGACACTTAGTGTCCGGAGCCCTTGGCCCCGCCCTTGAGGGTATAGCGCGTGCCGCAGTAGGGGCAGAGCGCCTCGCCGGTCTTCTCGATCGGCAGGAACACGCGCGGATGGGCGTTCCACAGCATCATGGACGGCATCGGGCAGTGCAGCGGCAGGTCCGCGGCGGCGACCTCGATGTGGCGCCGCGTGTTGACGGTTTTCCCGCTCATCGGACCCTTCAGCCTGCGACCGGGGTGACCCAGTCGCGGTGCCTGTCCGATTTTCCGGTCACGCAGTCGAAGAAGGCCTGTTGCAGCTTCTCGGTGACCGGCCCGCGCCTGCCGCCGCCGATCGTGCGGTTGTCGAGCTCCCGGATCGGCGTCACTTCCGCCGCGGTCCCGGTAAAAAACGCTTCGTCCGCGCAATAGACTTCGTCGCGCGTGATGCGCTTGGCGACGACCGGCAGGCTGAAATCCCGCGCGATGCGGATCACCGCGTCGCGCGTGATGCCTTCGAGCGCCGAAGTGAGCTCCGGCTCAAAGAGCGTGCCGTCGCGCACGATGAAGATGTTCTCGCCCGAGCCCTCGGCGACGAAGCCGTCCACGTCGAGCAGCAGCGCCTCGTCGTAGCCGTCCTGCGTCACCTCCTGGTGCGCGAGGATGGAATTCATGTAGGTGCCGACCGATTTCGCCCGGCACATGGTGACGTTGACGTGATGGCGGACGTACGATGAAGTCTTGACGCGGATGCCGCGCTCGAGCGCCTCCGCGCCCAGGTAAGCGCCCCACGGCCAGGCGGCGACTGCGACGTGCACGCTGACGTTTTTGGCCGAGATGCCGAGCGCTTCGGAGCCGTAGAAGGCGATGGGACGGATGTAGCACGCTTCCAGCCGGTTGGCGCGCACGACTTCCTTCTGCGCCTCGATCAGCGTCGCCTTGTCGTAGGGGATCTTCATGCCGTTGATGTGCGCGGAGCGGAACAGGCGGTCGGTGTGCTCGATCAGCCGGAAGATCGCGGTGCCGTTCGTGGTCTTGTAGGCGCGCACCCCTTCGAACACGCCCATGCCGTAGTGCAGCGTATGGGTGAGCACGTGGGTAGTGGCACTGCGCCAAGGCACGAGCTTGCCGTCGTACCAGATATGCCCGTCGCGGTCGGCCAGAGACGGCATCTGCGAACCCCATTGAATAAAACGGGTATTTTAGCGCAAGTGGTGGAAAACCCGGCGGCCACTGAGTAGAATGCTGTATCCGTCCGCCAACGCCAAAAGCCGGGCTTCGCCCCGGTCGCGGCACCCCAGGGAGAATTCATGGCGCGCGATCTGCGCACATGGCTGAATGAGCTAGGCCAACGCGTCATCACCGAGCAGGACAGCGAGCAGGAGAAGCTCAACAAGACGCTCGTCATCTTCGCCTGCGGCCTGATGGGGTTCGGCGCGATGGTGTGGCTCGCCATCTACCAGGCGATGGGCATCAGGTTCTCCGCCACGGTGCCGCTCGTCTACCTCGCGATCTCGGCCAGCTCGCTCGCGCACTACCTGTGGAAGCGCAACTTCGCGCTGTTCCGCACCACCCAGGTCGCCCTGTTCCTGTTCGTGCCGTTCATCATGCAGTGGAGCATCGGCAGCTACGTCAGCTCCTCGGGCGTGATGCTGTGGGCGCTGCTCGCGCCGGTGGGGGTGATGGTGTTCCAGGGCCCGCGCCAATCGCTGCCGTGGTTCATGGCGTACCTCATGATGACCGGACTCTCGGGTTTCTTCGATTACTACCTCGGCGAAGGCACGCAGCAGGGCGTGAACATGCAGACGATCGCGGTGTTCTTCGTGCTCAATTTCGCCGCGATGTCCACCATCGTCTATCTGCTCATCAGTAATTTTGTCCGCCAGCGCGACAAGCTGCAGGAGCGCCTGGACGCGCAGAACAAGCTGCTCAGGGAAGAGCAGGCGAAGTCGGAACGGCTGCTGCTCAACATCCTGCCGGGCCCGATTGCCGAGCGTCTCAAGCAGAACCATGCCACCATCGCCGACGGCTTCGCCGACGTCACCGTGATGTTCGCCGACATCATCGATTTCACGCGGCTGTCGGAGGAGATGCCGCCCAAGTTCATGGTGACGCTGCTCAACGAGATTTTCTCGCACTTCGACCAGCTCGCCGGGAAGCACGGGATGGAAAAAATCAAGACCATCGGCGACGCCTACATGGTGGCGGGCGGATTGATCGAACATTGCGGTGTCGACATCCCGGTGGACGGCAGGGATTACAGCGCCGCCATGGTGGACCTGGCGCTGGAAATGCGCGAATACATGGATACGTTGTCCGGCGTGAAGAAGTCGCGGTTGCAGATCCATATCGGCATCGGCACCGGGCCGGTGGTGGCCGGCGTGATCGGGATAAAGAAGTTCATCTACGACCTGTGGGGCGACACCGTCAACATCGCGAGCCGGGTCACCGCCGAGGCGGGCGCCGGCACGATCCTGGTGGACGTCATGACCTACAGGCGTTTGCGCAACAAGTACGAGTTCGAGGGGCCCCGGACCCTCAGCGTCAAAGGCAAGGGCGATATCACCGCCTACCGCCTGGTCGGCCGCAGGCCCGAAGGCGTCGCGCCCGCCAGCGCATGAAGCTGAATTTGGACGACCAACCCGGCAGGAAAGGAGGGTAACCATGTCATCGCAGCAGCGACTTCCGTTGGTCCAGGTTGAACCGGGGTCTTATCGCGTGCAGCGCCCGGCCAGCGGCGACGAGGTGATGGAGCTGGCAAAGAAGAACGACATCCAGATTGTTGATCTCAGGTTCATCGACGTGCCGGGATTGTGGCAGCACTTCTCGATCGGCTTGCCCGAGCTCAAGAAGGACCTGTTCGAGGAGGGCATCGGTTTTGATGGCTCCTCGATTCGCGGCTTCCAGGAGATCCACGAGTCCGACATGCTGCTCAAGCCGGATCCGACGACCGCCTTTAGGGATCCGATGTGCGAGGTGCCGACGCTGGTGATGATCTGCGACGTGGCCGATCCGGTGCTCCGGCGGCCTTATTCACGCGATCCGCGATACATCGCGAAGAAGGCGGAAGCGTACCTCAGGCAGACCGGCATCGCGGATACCTGCTACTTCGGTCCGGAGCTCGAGTTCTTCATTTTCGACTCGATACGGTTCGAGCAGAACCAGCACTGCGGCTACTACTATGTCGAGTCCGCCGAGGGCGAATGGAACTCCGGCCGGGATGAGGGCGCGTTCGGCGGCGGCAACCTCGGCTACAAGCCGCGCTACAAGGAAGGCTACTTTCCGGTGCCCCCGCACGACACCCTGCAGGACATCCGCTCGCAGATCATGCTGGCGCTGATGGATGCCGGCATTCAGGTCGAGGTGCATCATCACGAGGTCGCGACCGCCGGCCAGAACGAAATCGACATGCGCTTCGCCCCGCTCACGCGCATGGCGGACAACGTCATGCTGTACAAGTACTTCTGCAAGAACATCGCGCGCAGGCACGGCAAGGTCGCGACTTTCATGCCGAAGCCGATCTTCGCCGACAACGCGAGCGGCATGCACTGCCATCAGAGCTTGTGGAAGAGCGACAAGAACCTGTTCTTCGATGCGCAGGGCTATGCGCTGACGTCCCAGATGTGCCGCTGGTACATCGGCGGGCTGCTCAGGCACGCGCCGGCGTTGATGGCGTTCTGCGCGCCCACCACCAACTCCTACAAGCGGCTGGTGCCCGGATATGAAGCGCCGGTGAACCTGGCGATGTCCCAGCGCAACCGGTCGGCGGCGGCGCGTATCCCGATGTATTCGGATTCGCCCGGCGCGAAGCGGGTGGAGTTCCGCTGTCCCGATCCTTCGGCCAACGCGTACCTCGCATTCGCCGCGATGTTGATGGCGGGGCTGGACGGCGTACAGAACAAGACCGACCCCGGCAAGCCGCTCGACAAGAACATCTATGATCTGCCGCCGGAAGAGGCCAAGGGTATCGCCCAGGTGCCGGGCTCGCTGGAAGAATCGCTGCGGGCGCTGGAGAACGATCACGAGTTCCTCAAGCGTGGCGGCGTATTCACCGACGACCTGATCCAGACCTACCTCGAGTACAAGTGGAAGAAGGAAGTGGACCCGGTGCGGCTGCGCCCGCATCCGTGGGAGTTTTACCTCTATTTCGACATCTGAAACCCGCCACTCGTTATTGCCCGCTGAACACGCTCTGCCAGAGCTCCATCACTGCTTGCGAGTGCTGGCTGACCTCGGCGGGCTTCATGCGCGCGTACTTCTCGCCCGCGAGCCGCAGCACGTGCTGCTTGCGACGAAACTCCCGGTAAGCGATGCGGACCCTCTCCGCCGGCGCCGCCGGGATCAGCCCGGACTCGCTCGCGAGCTTGAGCAGCGCGAGGTTGCCGATGTTGCCGGCGAGGCCGGGATGGGAGTGCGCGAAGCCCAGTACCAGATATTGCACGATGAATTCGACGTCAACGATGCCGCCGCGGTCGTGCTTGAGGTCGAACATCGGCGTCCGGTTGGGGTGCGCGTCGAGCATCTTCCGGCGCATCGCGGCGATCTCGCGCTTCAACGCCGCGAGATCGCGCGGCTTGCGCAACAACTCGGTGCGCAGCGCCTCGAACGCGCGCCCGATCCCGGGGTCGCCGGCCACGAAGCGCGCGCGCGTCAGGGCCTGATGCTCCCAGGCCCACGCGTGTTCGAGCTGATACTCGCGGAAGCTGGCAAGCGGGCTCACCAGCAACCCGCCCGCCCCATCGGGTCGCAGCCGCAGATCGGTCTCGTACAGCACGCCGGCCGGCGTGATCCCGGTGAGCCAGGCGTTGATGCGTTGCGCGAAGCGCGCGTAGACCTCGGAGGCCTCGGGGGCGTCGTCGTCGTAGAGAAACACCAGGTCGAGATCGGAGGCGTAGCCGAGTTCCTTGCCGCCCAGCTTGCCGTAGGCGATCACCGCGAAGCGCGGCGCCGCGCGGTGGACGGGGCGCAGCGGCCAGGAGACCCGCAAAACCTCTTCTAAGACCACGCCGGCCAGGTCGCTCAGATGGTCGCTCAGCGTCTCCAGCGGCAGAAGTTCCTCCAGGTCCTGCGCGATCAGCCGCAGGGCGTGAACGTGCTTGAAGTGCCGCAGCACGTCCATCTGCTTCTCGGCATCGCCGGCTGCGTCGTCGAGCTGCGCGCGCAGCGCGCCCGCCGCGACCGCCCAGTCCGGGGCGTCGTAGAGGGTGCGATTGTCGAGCAGTTCGTCGAGCAGGATCGGGTGCAGCGTCAGGTATTGCGCGACCCAGGGGCTCGCGCCCATCATTGCCGCAAGCCGCGCGAGGGCCTGCGGGTATTCCTCGAGCAGCGCGAGATAGGAGCCGCGGCGGCCGATGCTCTGGAGCAGGTCGAGCAACCGGTCGAGCGTCGCGTCGGGGTCGCCCCCGGACGCCGCGGCTTCCACCACCATCGGCACCAGCCGGTCGAGCCGGGACTGGCTGGCCGCCGACAGGTCCCGGTAACGGCTGCTTGCGCGCATCGCACTCAGCCGCTGCCCGATCGCCTGCGGCTCGCGGAAGCCGAGCGCCGCGAGCGAGGCGGCCGCTGTTTCGGGGTCGGCAGTTTCCTGCCACAAGTGAGCGAGTGCGTGCTCGCCGCCGGGCGATGCGGTGAAGATCTCCTCGAAATGACGCGTGACCCGGCTGCGGTGGCGCTCGAGCTCGGCGGCGAGCGCCGGATAGCCGGGCAGCCCCATGGCCTCGGCGATGAGCGCCCGGTCGGATTCCGCCTGGGGCAACACGTGGGTCTGCTGGTCGTCGAGGTACTGCAGGCGGTGCTCGAGATTGCGCAGGAAGGAATAAGCCGCCGCGAGCTCGCGGACGGCGGCCGCCGGCAGCAGATTGCGCTCGGCGAGCAGCGGCAGCAACGCGAGAGTGGGCTGCAGGCGCAGCGCGGAGTCGTGCCCGCCGCGGATCAATTGAAACAACTGCGCGATGAACTCGATCTCGCGGATGCCGCCGGGCCCGAGCTTGATGTTGCCGGCGATGTCGCGGCGCTCCACCTCGCGCCGGATCTGGCGATGCAGGTCGCGCAGCGAGGCGAGCGCGTTGTAATCGAGATGACGCCGGTAAACGAAGGGATACACGAGTTCCGCGAGATCGGCGGCGCGGTCTCCGGTCAGCGGGCGTGCCTTGATCCAGGCGTAACGTTCCCACTCCCGTCCCTGGGTGATGAAGTAGTTCTCGAGCATGTCGAAGCTCGCCGTGAGCGGGCCGCCGTCGCCGTAGGGGCGCAGCCGCATGTCGACGCGGAATACGTGACCGTCCGCGGTGATCTCGGATAGCGCTCCTATGAGCCGGCGCCCGAGCCGCGTGAAATACTCGTGATTGCTGATTACGCGCGGTCCCCGCGTCTCGCCGTCCTCGGGATAGACGAGCACGAGGTCAATGTCGGAGGAAACGTTGAGCTCGGCCCCGCCCAGCTTGCCCATGCCGACCACGTGCAGTTGCTGGACGCGGCCGCTTTCCGCGCCGACCGGCGCGCCGTGCTGCTCGCCGAGCCATTCGTTGAGTTGAGTCAGTGCCCGGGATATCGTGACCTCGGCCAGTGCGGTGGCGGTCGCCACGACCTCGGCGAGCGGCGCGATCCCGCCCAGGTCGCGCGCCATCAGGCGCAGCATCACCCGCCGGCGCAGCATGCGCAGGACGCGCTTGAGGCCGGCCTCGTCGGCCGTGGGCTCATCCGCAAGCAACGCGCGCATCTCGGCGGCGCTGAACGGATGAGCGATGCCGGCATCCAACGATGACGGCGGTCCGGTCTCGATCAGCCGCCGCGCGTAACGGCTCAGGCGCGCGACGCGCGCGAGCGGGTCGTCGGCGTGCGCTGCGGCATGCGCGTTATGGGATTCCATCGGCAATTGGGGTTAAAATACGTAAACCCTTGACTCAATATCGCATTTTTTCGATTCTCAGGCAAAACGTGAGGTTGCCCGAAAAATTCAGGTGGCTGCAGGTAAGCTCGCTCTGGGTCTACCGGGCGCTCATGTGGAGCGTGATCGCCGCCGGTCTTGCCTTCGGCTCCGCCGTGCTGGGCCTGCGCTACTGGGTCCTGCCCAACCTCGAGAGCTACCGCGAGGACATCGCGCGCATCGTCGGCGAAAAAGCGCGCCAGAAGATCGCGATCGGCAGGATCCGCGCCAACTGGGACGGGTTGCGCCCCCAGCTCGTGCTGGAGCAGGTGACGGTGTTCGACCGCGCCGGCCGGCCCGCGCTCGAACTCTCCCGCGTGGACCACACGCTGTCGTGGCTGTCGCTGCTCACGCTGGAGCTTCGCTTCTATTCCCTCGATATCCACCAGCCCACGCTCAACGTCCGGCGCGATGCGCGCGGCGCGCTGTCTGTGGCCGGCATCGAGTTGACCGGCGACGAAGACGGCGGCGGCTTCGCCGACTGGCTGCTCAGGCAGCGCGACATCGGGGTGCACGACGCCGTCATCGTGTGGAACGACGAGCAGCGCGCCGCGCCGCAGCTGGAACTGAAGCAGGTCAACCTGCGCATTTTCAACCGCGGCGACCGTCACCGGTTCGGGCTGCGCGCGGTGCCGCCGAAGCCGCTCGCCGCGCCTCTCGATGTGCGCGGGGACTTCACCGGGGAGACCGTCAAGGCGCTCGCCGACTGGAACGGGAAACTCTTCCTGCAGCTCGATTACGCCGATATCGCGGCATGGCGCACCTGGGTTCCGTTCCCGATCGAATTCCCGCGCGGCGCCGGCGCGTTGCGCGCGTGGCTCACCTTCAGCCACCATCAGCTGACCGACATCATCGCCGACGTGCGGCTTGCCAACGTGCGCGCGCGGCTGGCGAGGAATCTGCCGATGCTCGATCTCACCGATCTGGCGGGCCGCATCGGCTGGAAGCAGTCGGAATCGAGTTTCGAGGTGACGACCTCCAGGCTCGGCCTGGCGACGACCGGCGGTCTGATCCTGCAGCCGGCCGATTTTCGCCTGAACGTCGTCAACGCCGGCGAGCGCGGGCCCGCGCGCGGGGAATTGAACGCCAACGCGCTCGAGCTGGCGGCGCTGGCGGCGCTTGCCGACTACCTGCCGCTGCCAGCCGAAGCGCGCAAGCAGCTCGCCGCGCTGTCCCCCAGGGGCAGCCTGTACGACGTCGCGGTGCGCTGGAACGGAGACTGGCGCGCGCCGTCGCAGTACAGCGCCAGGGGACGGTTCAACAACCTGGCGCTCAACCGCACGGGCAAGGTGCCCGGCTTCAACGGCGTGAGCGGCAGCCTGGAGGGTAACGAGAAGGGCGGCACGCTCTATCTCAATACGCAGAGGGCGGCGGTGGATATGCCGCTGGTATTCCGGGAGCCGCTCGAGTTCGACGTGCTCACGGCGCAGATCGCGTGGGCGCGCAACGGGGGTGAATTCGAAGTACGGCTGAACAATATATCGTTCTCCAATCCCCATCTCACGGGCACGCTGTTCGGCAACTACCGCACGGCCGGCGACACGCGCGGTTCCATCGACCTGACGGGCAACCTGACGCGCGCCGAGTTGCGCTTCGTCAGCCGCTATATTCCGCTGGTGGCGGGCGAGGACGCGCGCGCCTGGCTCGACGCCGCTTTCCTGGCGGGCGGGTCGAGCGACGTTTCGCTGCGGCTCAAGGGCAGTCTCGACGAATTTCCGTTCCCCGACGGCAAGAACGGCGTGTTCCAGGTGACCGCGAAGGTGACGGAAGGCGCGCTGGACTATGCCAGGGGCTGGCCGCGGATCGAGAACATCGCCGGAGACCTCGTCTTCCGCGGCGCGCGCATGGACGTGAACGCGCGGCATGCCACCGTCTTCGGGGCGCGGCTGGCGAAGGTGCACGTCGAAATTCCCGATCTGACCCGCCAGGACGAGGTGGTGGGCGCGAACGGCGAAGCGGAGGGGGCGACCGGCGAGTTCTTCGCCTTCATCGAGAAGAGCCCGGTGCTCGAGATGATCGATCGTTTCACCGAGGGCATGAAGGCGCAGGGACAGGGCAAGCTGACGCTGAAACTCGCCATTCCCCTGCACGCGACCGGCAAGAGCAGGGTAAACGGCGTCTACCTGTTCGCCAACAACACGATCGTGCCCGACCCGGACCTGCCCGCGGTCGAAAACGCGGCGGGGCGGATCGAGTTCACGGAATCCTCGGTGCGGACGCAGAACCTGACCGCTACCGTGCTGGGCGGCCCGGTGACGATCAACGCCGTCACCCAGCGCGACGCAACGGTGCGTGTCAACGTGCAGGGCCGGGTCAACGCCGACAACGTGCGCCGTGCCGGCGGCGGCCCGTTCTGGGCGCAGTATCTGCGCGGCGCGACCGACTGGCGCGCGGTCTATACGATCCGCAGGCGGGTCGCCGACGTGGTGGTCGAGTCCAATCTGCAGGGAATCGCCGCCGACCTGCCGGCACCGCTCGTCAAGGCCGCGGCCGAGACGCTGCCGTTCCGGTTCGAGCGCCGCTCGCTCGCGGCCAACCAGGATCGGCTGGGCCTTGCCTTTGGCGACATCGTCAGCATGAACCTGGTGCGGCGCCATGAAGGCGGCCGCCGGACGGTCACGCGCGGGATGGTGCGTTTCGGCGGGCAAGCGGCGGAACCCGAGCGCAACGGCGTGTGGGTGAGCGGCGCGGCGAAGACGCTCGATCTCGACCGCTGGCTCGCCTTCTTCCGCCAGACGGGAAGCGGGGATGCGAACGTCGAATGGGGCGGCATGGACCTCAAGCTGGGCGCGATGGACGCGATGGGCCGGCGCTTCAACGAATTGGGGGTGAACGCCGCCGCGCAGGACGGGCAGTGGCGCGGCACCCTCTCCGGCAAGGAGCTCGACGGCAGCATCGGCTGGCAGCCGCAGGGGCGCGGCAAGCTCACCGCGCGGATGAAGACGCTCGCCGTGCCCCCCGCGGCCCCCCCCGGAGCGGCGCAGGCTGCGGGCGGCGCCCGGGCGCAGAAGGAAGCCGAGCCGCCGGCGCTCGATATTACCGTGGACCAGTTCGTGCGCGACGACAGACAGCTCGGCCGGCTCGAGCTCAACACCACGCCGGAGGGCCGTGACTGGCGCATCGAGAGGCTCCGCATCGTCAGTCCCGACGGCACCATCGCGGCCGATGGATTGTGGCAAAACTCGCTGGCGCAGCCGCGCACGCAGGTGGCCTTGCGCCTGGAGGCGGGCGACGTCGGGAAGCTCCTCGCCCGGTTCGGCTATCCGGAAGGCGTGCGGCGCGGCACCGCGAAACTCGAGGGCGTGCTGTCCTGGAACGGCGCTCCGTACGACTTCGACTATCCAACGCTGTCCGGCAATCTGCTGCTGGAGGCCGCGAAAGGGCAGTTCCTGAAACTCAAGCCGGGGATCGGCAAGCTGCTCGGCATCCTTTCCCTGCAGGCGCTGCCGCGCCGCGTCACGCTCGATTTCCGAGACATCTTCAGCGAGGGCTTCGCTTTCGACGAGATCGTCGGAGCGGTCAAGATCGCCCGCGGCGTCGCCGGCACCGAGGCCCTGCGCATCCAGGGCCCGTCGGGCCGGGTGGTGATGAGCGGGGAGGTGGATCTCGCGCAGGAAACGCAGAAGCTGCGGGTGCGCGTCAGCCCCCACATCAGCGACAGCCTTTCCATCGCCGCGCTGGCCGGCGGCCCGATCGCCGGCGTCGCCGCCTTCATCGCCCAAAAAGTGCTGAAGGACCCGCTCGACCGGATCGCTTCCTACGAGTACTCGGTGACCGGCACCTGGTCGGAGCCCAACGTGGTGAGGGTCGACCGCACCACCGCCGGCGCGCAGGACGGCAGCAAGCCGCAATGATGCCGAGATTCGTGCTAGTCGCGGGGCTGACCGGTGCGGCGCTGTGCGCAGCGGCCCAAACTTTTACCGTGCCGCCCGAGCTGTGGGACCGGCCGCGCAGCGGCCGCGCGATGCTCGAGCAGCCGGCAATCCGGCAGGCTGTGAATGCCTGTCTCGCGCGGCCGGGAACGCGCCTCGTCATACACCACGGGCCCGGGCAGGAATCCGCGCTGCAGGCCGAGGAATTGCGCACATGGCTCGCGGCGCTGGCGCTCGACGCCAGCCGCATCGCCTTGCGCAACGACTTGAAGCCATCCGAGCCGCTGCGGCTCGAAGTCGCCCCATGAGCGCCTCCTCCTTCGGCAAGGCAAGGCCGCACGTGGCCAGTCCGGTCGCGCAGTCCGCGGCCACGCGCATCGCGGCGGTGCAGATGGCCTCCGGTCCCAACGTCGAGGGCAATCTCAACGAGGCGCGGCGCCTGGTCGAGAAGGCGGCAAACGGGGGGGCGAAACTGGTGGCGCTGCCCGAGTATTTCGCGATCATGGGCCTGCGCGACCAGGACAAGGTCAGGGTGCGAGAAAAGGCGGGTGGGGGCCCGATCCAGGATTTCCTCTCCGCTACCGCGAAAAAGCACAAGATCTGGCTCGCCGGCGGCTCGGTGCCGCTCGAGTGCTCCGCGCCGGACAAGGTGCGCAACAGCTGCCTCATCTACGACGACAAGGGCAGGCTCGCGGCGCGCTACGACAAGATCCATCTCTTCGGTTTCGAGATGGGGCAGGAGCGCTACTCGGAGGAGCGCACCATCGAGCCGGGCAAGGACGTGGTGACGGTGGACTCTCCGTTCGGCAAGCTGGGGATCTCCATCTGCTACGACCTGCGCTTTCCGGAACTCTACCGCGCGATGAAGCCGGTGGACATCATACTGATACCCTCCGCTTTCACCGAGACCACCGGGAGAGCGCACTGGGAGACGCTGATCCGGGCGCGGGCCATCGAGAATCTCGCCTACGTGCTCGCGCCGGCGCAAGGCGGCTACCATGTCAACGGCCGCGAGACCCACGGCGACAGCATGATCGTGGACCCGTGGGGCGTGGTGCTCGACCGGCTGACTCGCGGCTCGGGCGTGGTCGCGGCGGGCGTGAACCTCGACCATCTCAGGCGGTTGCGCGAGAGCCTGCCCGCGCTCACGCACCGCACCCTGTACCGCTGCTAGGAACGAAAAGTGAAAACCGAGAGCCTGAACGCGGGACCCGGGGCGGCGTTTTCCGCCGCCAACGAGATCCTGCTCGCCCCGTACGAGCTCGACGACGGCCGCCTGCAGACGGTGTTCGGGCAGATGCTCGCGCACCGCGTGGACCATGCCGACCTGTATTTCCAGTACAACCGCAGCGAGAGCTGGAGCCTGGAGGAGGGCATCGTCAAGTCCGGGAGCTTTAACATAGACCAGGGCGTCGGCGTGCGCGCGGTGAGCGGAGAGAAAACCGCGTTCGCCTATTCCGACGACATCAGTCTTGCCGCGCTCGAGGCCGCGGCGCGGGCAACGCGCGCCATCGCGCGCCAGGGTCAGGCCGGACGCACGCAGGTGGCGAAGCGCGCCGTGGGGCACAACCTGTACTCGCCGCACGATCCGCTCGCGAGCCTGGCCGCCGGGGCGAAAGTGTCGTTGCTCGAGCGCATCGAGCACCACGCGCGGGCCCTCGACCCGCGGGTGGCGCAGGTCATGGCCTGGCTCGGCGGCGAATACGAGGTGGTGCTCGTCGCGCGTTCGGACGGCGTCTTTGCCGCGGACGTGCGTCCGCTGGTGCGGCTGTCGCTGCAAGTGATCGTCGAGCACGAAGGGCGGCGCGAGCAGGGCAGCTCGGGCGGCGGCGGGCGCTTCGATTACGCCTGGTTCACCGACGACATGCTGAAGGACTATGCGAGCAAGGCGGTGAACCAGGCGCTCGTCAACCTGGAGGCGCGCCCGGCGCCGGCGGGCACCATGACGGTGGTGCTGGGCCCGGGCTGGCCCGGCGTGCTGCTGCACGAAGCGGTGGGCCACGGGCTGGAGGGCGATTTCAACCGCAAGGGCACGTCCGCCTTCAGCGGCCGCATCGGCGAACGGGTGGCGGCGCCGGGCGTCACCGTGGTGGACGACGGCACGCTGGCGCGGCGCCGCGGCTCCCTCAACATGGACGACGAAGGGCAGCCGACGCAGTTGAACGTGCTGATCGAGAACGGGGTGCTCAAGAGCTACCTGCAGGACAGCCTCAACGCGCGGCTGATGAAGGTCGCGCCCACCGGCAACGGCCGGCGCGAATCCTACGCGCATATCCCGATGCCGCGCATGACCAACACCTATATGCCGAACGGCGACAGGACGCGGGAGGAGATCATCGCGTCGGTGAAGAACGGGCTCTACGCCGTCAACTTCGGCGGCGGGCAGGTGGACATCACCAGCGGCAAGTTCGTGTTCTCCGCGTCCGAGGCCTATGCGATCGAGAACGGCAAGGTCACCTATCCGGTGAAGGGCGCGACCCTGATCGGCAACGGGCCCGATGCGCTGACGCGCGTCGCCATGATCGGCAACGACATGGCGCTCGATCCCGGCGTCGGCACCTGCGGCAAGGAAGGCCAGAGCGTGCCGGTCGGCGTGGGGCAGCCGACGCTGCGCATCGACGGCCTCACCGTCGGCGGCACTGTTTAGACTCCCCGCCTCGATTGCCGCGCGTTGAACGGCGGACCACTCGTCCGTTCGGACGCGCGGACTTAAAACGGCGCGTCAGCGTCCGATTTTAAGCTATAATGTCTTGATTTCTCAGGCATAGAAGGCATCATGCAATACCGTACTGATGACGTCCGGATCAGGGAGATCAAGGAGCTCGCGCCGCCGTCGCACGTGCTGCGCGAATTCCCGGTTTCCGAGAAAGCGTCCAAGCTCACGTACGAAAGCCGGGACGCGATCCACCGCATCCTGCACGGCGCGGATGACCGGCTGCTGGTGATCATGGGACCGTGCTCGATCCACGACGTGAAAGCGGCCAAGGAGTACGCGGGCA
>JACOVL010000077.1 GCA_016177355.1 Betaproteobacteria bacterium
GGTACATCATCTCGACGAACGACGGCGAATGGCGGCGGTTGAAGCCGACGGCGAGCGTGACGCCCGCCGCGCGGCACGCTTCCACCGCTTTTTCCGCCGACTTGCGCGTGAGCGTGATCGGCTTCTCGACGAAGACGTGCTTGCCGGCTTTCGCCGCCTGCATGATCTGCTTCACGTGCAGCGAGTGCGGCGTCGCGAGGACGACGGCGTCCACCTCCGGGTCCTTCAGCACCCGCCCGTAGGACGAGACGACTTTCGCTCCGGTCTTCTCGGTGAAATCGCGGTGATCGGCGGGGTTGCGGGTGATCCCCTTCACGATCTTGATCTTCTGGCTCCCCTGCACCGACTCGGCCAGGCGGCTGCCCCACCGGCCTATTCCATAGATCGCCGCCTTCAGCATGTCGTTCGCCTCGCCTTGATTGACAAGGCAACAACGATAACACGTTCTTCCCCCGCGGCGTTTATCGGACCGTCGTTCTACTGAACGGATATGCCGGCGTCCGTCACGACCTTGCGCCAGCGCGCGATCTCCGCGGCGAGATGCTGGGCGAACTGCTCGGGGTTGCTTCCGATCGGCTCGCCGCCGTCGCCGGCGAGGTGGCCCTGCACATCAGGCGCTTTCACGGCCTTGGCCAGCTCTGCGCTCATCCGGTTCACGATGGCGGCGGGTGTGCCTGCGGGAGCGAGCCAGCCGTGCCAAGTGGTTGTCTCGTAGCCGGGAACGCCCGACTCCGCGACGGTCGGGAGCTCGGGAACCGCCTTCGAGCGCGTGACGCTGGTCACCGCGAGCGCTTTCAGCCGGCCCTGGCGCACGTACTGCAGGGACGACAGGATGTTGCCGAAGATCACATGCACCTGGCCTGCCATCGCGTCGATCAGCGCCGGGCCCGTGCCTTTGTACGGCACGTGGGTGATGCGGGTGCCAGCCAGCAGGTTGAACAACTCGAGCGCGAGATGGTTGGAAGTGCCGTATCCCGCGGAAGCGCTATTCAGGACGCCGGGCCTCGCCTTCGCCAGCGCAACCAGCTCCCGCGTTGATTTCACGGGCAGCGAAGGATGCGTCATCAGCAGGATCGGCGCCTGCACCACCAGCGAGATCGGGGCGAAATCCTTGATCGGGTCGTAGGGCAGCTTCGAATAGACCGCGGGGGTAATCGAGTAGCCACTCGCCACGGCGAGCAGCGTGTAGCCGTCGGCGGGCGACTTCGCCACCAGCGCGTAGGCGACGGTGCCGCCGGCGCCGGTGCGGTTATCGACGATGAACGAGCGGTTGAGATTGGCGCTCAACCTCTGCGCGAGCAGGCGCGCCTGGATATCGGTGCCACCGCCCGGCGCGAGCCCCACAATCACTCGCACCGGTTTTGCCGGGTAAGTGTCAGCCGGTCCCTGCGCGAAGACCGTACAGGCTGAAAAGAGCGCGACCGCACACACCGCTAACAGACAGTTTGTTTTCATTTCCACCATCCTCCTCGACGCCTCCCGCGGGGGGTAAGGGTTTTCGTTTTTTGGATCTCGTTTTCCCCCTGGTTTGCCCGCGCGAAATCGCACGGAATCGCGCAAGCTTCACGCGAGCAGCCGGACGATCTCCGTCGCATCGGCAAGATTTTCCATGTCGCGCATCATCTCGGCGGCGCGGTCCAGGTTCCCCCCGGGGACCGGCTTCGCCGAAAATGAAACGCAATCCCGGAACTTCGCCTCCAGGCGCTCCCAACTGACGGGGTGTTTCGGATCGCCGGGCACGCCGTCGGGCCGGTGCGCGAGGACCTTCCCTTCCTTGGTGACGATCTCGACGGACGTTTTCGAAATGTCGGAGGATCCGCCCCTGCCGCTCGGCGGCTCGGCGGCGGGCCGGTAGCTCACCCGGTCGGCCATGGCGAGCACGCGCGAGTCCCGCAAACCCGCTTCCGTGTAGTCGTGCAGCGTGATGTTGCCCTTCACCATCATCACCGCGGTCGTGAACGGGATGCTGTACTTGCCGTCGATGCTGACCCGGGGCCGGCGCTTCAACTCCAGCGGTTCCGAGAGGAGCTGCGTGCCACCCGTGCCGCCCACGATGGTGATCGACTCGATGTCCTCGGGTTTCAGTCCGTGCTGTTGCCGCAAATGCAACGTCGCGGCGTTGGTCGGCCGGGTGTAGGCGCACGCGGGCCAGACCTTGAAGCCGTGCTTCTCGATCAACGGAAAGCGCGTTCCGAGCCCGTCCACGATCACGTTCCAGTCCGGCTCGCGCCCGCGAATGTAGGTCTTGAAGAAGCCGTAACGGCCCTCGACGACCTCCTTCGACCCGATGATGCCGCGCCGCGCCAGCTCCGCCGCCAGGATGGCCCCCTGGCCCGAGAAGCCCGCCTGCATGGCGCGCATGTGCGTGGCCGCGCCGACTGCCATCTGGCGGCTGCCGCTCATCTGGTTGAAGCCGATGCCGAGGGCGTTTTCCATCTGCTCCTCATCCAGGCCGAGCAGCCGGCCGGCGGTGGCGGCGCCGGCGAGGAAACCCATGAGCTGGGTCGCGAACCAGCCCTCGGTCATCGTCCAGTCCGGGACGTCGATCGCCTGCGTGAGCCGCGTCATGACATCGGTGCCGGCGGCGATGGCGGTGATGAGCTCGCGCCCGCTCACGCCGCCGAGCTTCTCCGCGACCGCCAGGGCGACGGGAATGGTCACGATGCTCGGATGACCGCTCTCGCCCAGGTCGTCGTAGTCGAGCATATGGCCAAGGCTGCCGTTGACGAAGGCCGCCCAGGGCGCGGGCGCTCTTCCGCCAAAGCCGAGGATTGTCGCTTCGGGCCTGCCGCCGAGATCACTCACGTAGTCGGCGACGATCCCCGCTTCCGGCGCGAGCGTGCTCGCCCCGACCGAGACCCCCAGCGTGTCGAGCACGCATTGTTTCGTCATCTCGACGAGCGCGGGCGGCAGCGCCTCATATTTGAGCGTCGCTGCGTGGCGGGCCAGCTTGCGCGTAGCCCCTCTTCCCGCCTCCGCGCCGCGAAGCGCATCGCCGCTTTGCCGGGCGCCGGGAATCGTGCTCATGGTCAGTCTCCTACTTCTCCTTGACGCCCAGTTTCCTGATGACCTTCTCCCACTTGGCGGTTTCACCGGCGATCACGCTCTTGAATTGAGCCGGTGTATTGGGCACCGCCGTCTCGGCCCCGTCCGCGGCGAGTTTTCCCCGCACCTCCGGCGAGTTCATCGTCTGGCTGACTTCCCGGTTAAGCGCGACAACGAGGGGTGCCGGCGTCCCGTTCGGCGCGAGCAAGCCGTACCAGCTGCGCAACTCGTAGCCCGGCACGCCCGCCTCGGCGACGGTCGGGAGATCGGGAAACGCTTGCACGCGCTGGCTGCTAGTGATCGCGAGCGCCTTCAGCTTGCCGCTTCTCACCAGCGGCGTGGCAGTCAGCGTATTCGTGATCGCGAGTTGCACGCGCCCGCTCATGACGTCGATCATCGACAGGCCGCTGCCCTTGTACGGGATGTGGATCATCTCGACGCCCGCCAAGGACTTGAACAGCTCCATGCCGAGATGCACGACCGAGCCGGTGCCGCTCGAGGCGTAGACCAGGGGCTTCGCCTTCGCGAGCGCGATCAGTTCCTTCACCGAGCCGGCCGGCAGCGAGGGCGTCGCCACCATCAGATACGGCTGGGTGATCATCAGCACAACCGGCATCAACTCCTTCGGGATGTCGGTCGTCACCGTCCCGAGGATCATCGCGGTCACGTTCTGCGCGCTGAGGGTCGCCAGCGTGTAGCCGTCCGGGATCGCGTTGACTGTGAGCTGCAACGAGATCGCGCCCGCGGCGCCCGGGCGGTTGTCCACAATGACCGACTGGCCCCAGCGCTCAGTCAGCTTCTGGGCGACGGCCCGCATCATGACGTCGCTGCCGCTGCCGGCCGGCGAGCCGACCAGCACGCGGACCGGCTTGACCGGGTAGCCCCCCGGTCGGGTCGGCGGCTTCTGCTGCGCGAGCGCGGTGGTAATACAGGCGGAACAGGCCAGCGTCGCCAGGACAGTCAATAGTTTCATTTTCTCCTCCTCTTTGCTTGAAACCTTTGTTTGAAGCTTCAGCGGCGACCTGTGTCCGGGCCGGTCACTACCACTTCATCGCCCTCGACCGAGAAACGGTGGTCGAAATCTTCCGACACCCACTCCATGAAGCGCACCGCGTCCTCGAAACGTGGATCGCCCGCGCGCAGCACCTCGGGGCGCAACTGCCTGTCGATCAGCACCTGCAGGAACGAAACGCGCTTCACGCCTTCGCGCGACAGCACCGCCTTGGCGATCAGGCTGCGCTTGGCGTCGGCGCCGTACGCAAGATGCGGGTAATCGGGATCCATGGAAACGCCGTAGCGTTTCATGAAAACGGCCGCCTGCGCGGGCGTCTTGGCGGTCGAGGACATGATGAAGTTGCTCAGGCTGTAGAAGCAGACTTTGCCGCCGTGCACCCCGATCGCCTTGGGCGCGTGCGCGTGGTGCCCGAGTATGAGGTCCGCGCCCGCCGCGAAAGCCGCCCGGGCGACGGCGACCTGGTAGTCGGCGATCATGCGGGGAATGAAATGGATGCCCCAGTGCAGCGACAGCACCACAACGTGGGCCGACTTCCGCGCCGCGGCGATGTCCTCCACCATTCCAGCGAGGTCCTCCTCGTACGGGACGGTGACGACCCGCGGCGGCACGCCGGCCTGGTAGTCGAACGGCTCGTAGTAGGTATGCGCGCGCAGCGGCGCGATGCCGACCTGGTCGTGGCCGGCGGCGTAGCCCGTCTGCAGGATCGAGCAGTAAGCGAGAACGGCAATGCGCACGCCGTTGCGCTCCACGATCGCCGGGCGGCGCGCCTCTTCCAGGTTGCGGCCCGCGCCGACAACCTGCATGCCTTTATCCCGGAACAACGCGACGGTGTCGAGCAGGGCGTCCTCCCCCCAGTCCATCGCATGGTTGCTCGCCAGCGAAACCACGTCGAAGCCGCAATCGGTGAAGACCGAGGCCATGTGCGGCCTGACGCGGCTGTGCGAGCCGCCGGAATGCACCTGCAATGCGCCGCGCTCGGAATAGACGCGCTCGACCTGGGCGAAGCGGATGTCCGCGCCGGCAAGCGTCGGCTTGGCCAGGGTGGAATAGGCGCTCATCGGCTCGTGTATCGGTCCGACGTCGCCGCAGCCGAGAAGGATTACGCTGTTGACAGCCATTGATCGTCACTTTTTGTATTGATCGAGCATCGCCTCGGACAGATAGCGCTCCTCGAGATCGCGCTGCTTCTCCCCGCCCTCGCCCTCCGGGCCGACATCGGGACGCGGATAGGGCCGGTCCTTGCGGCTTGCGACGAAGTCTTCCCACGCCGGGACGCCGCGCTTCTGGAAGTCCTGCATGAAGTCCCACAGCGCCGCCCACATGACCTGGTGCGTGAAGCCGGGGTACCACGCGATGTTCACGCCCAACGCCAGGTGCTCCTCCAGCCCGAGGAAACGCGGCAGCTTCCCCTTCATGAAAGAGAACGGCCCCTCGACTGCGGCGCGCGCGAGCTTGATCTCATCGATCGAGTGGGGCGATTCGAGCTGCACCCAATCCACGCCGGCCTGGGTCCTGTAGGCTTGCAGCCGTGCGATGCAGTCTTCGAGGCTGCTGTTCGCGGCGTCGCGCGCATAGCACTGCGCCATGACGACGAAGTCGGGGTCGAGCTCGTTCTTCATGTCCACGGCAGCACGGTAGCGCGCGATCGCCTGCTCGAGCGGGACGACCTCGATACCGGCGCTCTGCGTGCGGCGCTTGCCCTCGATCGGCTGGTCGTCGATGCGCACCCCGGCGACACCCGCGCGGATGCACTCGCGCACCATGCGCCGCACCGCCATGATGCCGCCGTGCCCGGTGTCGCCGTCCATGATCACCGGGAAATTCACGCTCTGCGCGATCCAGCCGGCGATCTGCACGCACTCGGTCATCGTCGCGGTGCCGACGTCGGCAAGCCCGGTGTAGGAGCCGACGACGCCGCTGGTGCCGACGAACCCTGTTTCGCAGCCCGCTTGTTCCATGATGCGCGCGTGCGTCGCGCTCGGCGGGTGCAGCACAACGAGCACCTTGTCCTTGCGCCGGATCAGCCGTTTAAGTCGTGCGGTTTTCTTCACGACGCGCTCATGCTCAAGCCGCCGCCGATTGGGCGCCACGAGCGTGGCGCGCGCCTTCGCGTCCGGCGATGCAGCCGAACACCGAGCCGGCCATGAGGCCGGTGCTACCTGGATAGTTGAAATAGAAGAGCCCGCCGACCAACTCGCCCGCCGCGTAGAGGCCGGGGATGGGCCGGTCCTCCACGTCGAGCACGTGCGTGGCGGTATCGATTTTGAGACCGCCGAACGTGAAGGTGATACCGCAGCCGACGGAATACGCCTCGAACGGCGGCACTTCCAGGGTGTTGGCCCAGTTGGTCTTGTTGACCGCCAGGCCCGCGGTACCGCGGCCGTCCCTCACGTTGGGATCGAACGGCACGTCGCGTTTCACCGCGGCGTTGTACTCGCGCACGGTCTCGATGAACTGGCGCGGGTGCACGTCTTGCATGCGGTCGGCAAGCTCTTCCAGCGTGTTGCCTTGCACCTTGGTCGCGCCGCGCAGCTTGTATTCCTCGCGCAGCAGGTGCTTGACCTGCTGGTCGAACACCTGCCACGCGAAGCTGCCCGGCTGCTGCAGCACGACGCGGCCGTATTTGGCGTAGGTGTAGTTGCGAAAGTCGGCGCCCTCGTCCACGAAGCGCCCGCCATCGGCATTCACCATGATGCCGAACGGATAGCTGTGCCGGTAGCTGCTGTGCGGAAGCTCGACCTCCCCGAAGTCCGGCGCGTAGCGCTCCCACGCCACCGAATGACAGCCCGACCACTGGCCGTAGGACTGGGCGCCGATTTCCAGCGCCATGTTGATGCCGTCGCCGGTGTTGTAGCGCGTGCCGCGCACTTTCGCCATGTCCCACCCCGGGCCGAGGTAGCGCGTGCGCATCTCGCGATTCGCCTCGAAGCCGCCGCAGGCGAGCACGACCGCGCGCGATCGGATCACCTCCTCCACGCCGTTCACGAGGATGCGCACACCCTCGATGCCCGCTGGCCCGCGCAGGAGCGCCTTCGCCTGCGCACCGTAGCGCACCGCGATGCCGTGCTTCTCCGTCGCCTTGTAGAGCTGCTCCATCAACCCGCGCCCGCCGCCGTTCGCGCAGATCACCACGCCGCCGAAGAACCTGAAACGGCCATTCACGTTGAATGCCTGGCGCCCGTAGTTGGGCACGAAGCGCACGCCGCGCCCGCGCACCCAGTGCACCGTGTCGGTGCTGTTGCGCACGATGGTCTCGGCGAGGTCGGGGTCGATGTAGTACTGCGTGATGCGGCCAAGGTCGTCGAGGTAGTCCTCTGCAGTGTACTGGCCGAAATCGGTGCGCGCGATTTCCTCGTCGGTAAGATCCGGCACGATGTTCCTGATGTCTGCGGCGCCATGGTGGACCATGCGGAAGCCGCCGCCGGTGAAAGCGCTGTTGCCGCCGCGCTTTTCCACCGGCGCGCGCTCGAGCACCAGCACCGCCGCCCCCTGCTCGCGCGCGGAGAGCGCGGCGCACAATGCGGCATTCCCGCCGCCGACGACGATCACGTCAAAGGATGCATTTTCCATGGGTTCTCCCTGTTGCCCCGCGCCACCGGTCCGGGCGCGGCGGCCGGTCATGCCTTCGGCCGGCTCGCGGACACGGCCTCCTTCAGGTAGCGCTCGCGCGCGAACTCCGGCAGCCCGCCGCATTCGAAGATTTTCTCGATCATTGGCGGAAACTTGCGCAGGGCCACGGCTTTGCCGCTCGCCGCGTTGCGCACGACGCCTTGCGGGTAGTCCACCTCCAGCGTTTCGCCGTCCTGCACGATGGCCGTCACGCCGGGCGCGACGAAGATGGGAATCGCGCGCGAGATGCTGTTGCGCAGGAAGAGGCGCGCGACCGACTCCGCGACGATCGCCGCGACGCCGACCTCGCGCAGCACCAGGCCTGGCCGGCTCGAGCCGCAGCCGAAGTTGCGCCCGGCCACCATGATGTCGTCCGGCTTGACCTGCTTGGGAAACTCCGGCCGATAGGCTTCCATCGTGTGCTGCTTCAGCTCTTCCATCGTCGGGTAGCGGTAATAGGGATTGATCGCGTCGGTCTCGATCGAGTCGCCGAACTTCCAGACGCGGCCGCGGATCACTTGACTCAAATCAAAGCCCACGGAACACCTCCTTCGGGTTCACGATCTCCCCCGCCACCGCCGCCGCCGTCACCGTGAGCGGGCCTGCGAGGTAGATTTCCGCGTTGAGGCTGCCTTTGCGGCCCTTGAAGTTGCGCGTAGTCGCCGTGATGCAGACTTCGCCGTCGGACAGGAACCCGACGCGCGGCTGGCACACGCCGCAGCCCGGCGTGACGACCTGGACGCCGGCCTCGACGAGCTTCTCGATCAGCCCCGCCTTGAGGCACTGAAGGTAAACCTGCTGCGAGGCCGGCGAGATGATGAAGCGCACGCCTTTCGCCACCTTGCGCCCTTCCAGCATCCGCGCCGCGATCTCGATGTCCTCGAAGCGGCCGTTGGCGCACGAACCGATTTGCGCCTGGTTGATTCGCGTCCCCCTGGCCTCGTCCACCGGCACCACGTTGCCGAACTGGTGGGGCTTCGCCACCACGAACGGCATATCGTCCACGTTGAGCGTGATTTCCTTTGCGTACTGCGCGCCGGGATCGGGCGTAAGCGGCTCGTACGGCTTGTCGGTGCGAGATTTCACGAACTGGCGGGTGGTCTCGTCGGACTCGAACATCGCGAACTTCGCCCCGATCTCGACGCCATGTGTCGAGAGGCACATGCGGCTGTCGATGCTGAGCTGGGAAACCAGCGATCCCGAGTACTCGACGGACATGCTCTGCGCGATGTCGTCGCCATGCTGGCCCGCGAGAGTCAGGACGATGTCCTTGGCGATGGGGTAGTTGGGCTGCCGGCCTTCGAGCACGACCTTGATCGATTCCGGGACCTGGAACCAGAGTTCCCCGTAGAGCAGCACGTAGAACATGTCGGCCCGCGTGATGCCGGTGCTGCCCGCGTTCACCGCGCCGTAGCCGATCGTGTGCGAGTCGTTGCCCACGACGAGCTCGCCGGGACGCACCAACCCGTAATCCAGCATCATCTGGTGCGCGATGCCCGGCTCCGCGTCGTGGAAGCACCGGATGCCGAGCCTTTCCACCTCCCTGCGGATGACGGCGTTCTCGTCGGCGAGCTTCTGGGAGAGCGCCGGCTGATGGTGATCGAGCAGAACGTAGATGCGCTCCGGATCCCAGACGCGCGGCAGGCCGTCCTTGAAGCCCGCCTCGATCGCCATGTCGTGCATTGGCTCGCTGGCGTGGTAATGGCACATCGCGCCGTCGATCTTCGCCTCGACGAAGTCCCCCGCGCGCGCGGCCTTGCCGGACAGGTTACGCCGCGTGAGCAGCTTTTCCGCCATCGTTTGTGCCATGGATTCCTCCGGGGATGAACCGGCCGCGGGCTCCGGCTCCGTTTGAGAGCTCCCTGCCGCCTTAACTCCCGGACTCGGGAAAGAGCCGTTTCAAGCGCTCGCGCTGCGCGGCGCGCACGTGCTGGCGCGCGGCTTCCTCGGCCGCTTCGGGATCGCGCCGTTGGATGGCCTGCGCGATGCTCTCGTGCTCGGCGAGCGCCGCCTGCGCACGATGGGGCAGCAGCATCAGCGGCCTGCCGAGCAGCACCATCGAGTCGTTCACCGCCGCAAGGCTCTTCACCAGATAGCGGTTGTGGGCGCCGCGACGAATCGCCTCGTGGAAGCGCCGGTTGTGGCGCGCGACGGCCTCGGGATCGCCCTGGATCGCCCGCTCGCGCTCGACGAGCTCGGCGAGGTCCAGGATCTCCATGTCGGACGCGTGGCGCGCGCAGAGGCGCGCGGCGGTGCCCTCCAGCATCTCGCGCATCGCGTAGAGCTCCATCACCGCCTGCCGGTCGAGCCGCGCGACGACCAGCCCCTGCCGCGGCTCGTGCTGCAGCATGCCCTCGCTCTCGAGCCGCCGGAGCGCGTCGCGCACCGGCGTGCGGCTCACCTTAAGCCAGTCGGCGACCTCGATTTCCATCACGCGGTCGCCCGACTTGAACTGCCCTTCCTGGATCGCGTCGCGCAGCCGGCGGTAGACATGCTCGCTGCGCGAGCCGTGGCGCACGCGACCCGTTGCCGATCCGGCGGCAGGATGCCTTGCGGCGGCGGGTCGGGCAGGCACGGGCTGGGATTGACCGGGGAAAGCCGTTGACTGTATTCTAGTGTATACACGTGAATCCCGCCTGTCCAGCCCAGAGGTCGGGCTGGACCGCTTTTCCTTCGAGGAGTGCCCTATGACAGCAACCCGGACCGCGGGTCATTTCCGCATCGCCGTCGTCTGCGCCCTGTGGGCGCTGGTTCTCGCCGCCGGCCTTCAACCGGTCGCGGCGACCGCGCAAGGCGCCAGCTATCCGTCGAAGCCGGTCCACTTCATCGTCGGCCAGTCGCCGGGCGGCGCCACCGACATCGTGGCGCGCCTCATCGCGCAGAAGCTGACGGAAAACCTGCGCCAGACCGTGATCGTGGAGAACCGCACTGGAGCCGCCGGCTCCATCGGCGCGAGCTTCGTCGTGAAAAGCGCGCCCGACGGCTACACACTGCTCGTGGTCTCAAGCAGCTTCACGATCAATCCTAGCCTGTACGCCGACCTGCCCTTCGACCCGGTGAAGGACCTGGCGCCGGTCTCGCTGATCGCCGAGGCGCCGTTCCTGCTGGTCGTCCACCCGTCCCTGCCGGTGCGTTCGGTGAAGGAACTGGTGGCCTTCGCCAAGGCCAAGCCGGACGTGCTCAATTTTGCGTCGGGCGGAAACGGCAGCTCCGGCCACCTCGCGGGCGAGCTGTTCAAATACCTCGCCGGCGTCAAGCTGGTCCACGTCCCGTACAAGGGCGCCGGTCCCGCGCTGGTCGACGTGATGACGGGCCAGGTTCACATGACGTTCGGCAGCGTGCTGTCGTCGCTGCAGCACGTGAAGAACAAGCGGTTGCGGGCGCTCGCGGTGACCAGCACGAAGCGCTCGTCAGCGGCGCCCGATCTGCCGACGGTGGCGGAAGCGGGCGTCAAGGGCTACCGCCGCACCACCTGGTACGGGATCCTCGCACCCGCCGCGACGCCCCCGGCGCTCGTCGGCCGGATCAGCGACGAGGCGCGCAAGGCCGTCAGCTCGGCCGACGTGAAGAAGCGGATCCTGACCGACGGCGCGGAACCCGAGGGCAGCTCGCCCTCGGCGTTCCGGGATCACCTTGCGTCCGAGATCGCGATCGCGCGCGATATCGTCCGGAAAGCCGGGCTGAAGCGCTAAGCGCGTCCGACAGAAAAATCTTCCCTCCTTTCCAAGGAGGGGAAACAACGTTTGTCGGGCGCGCGGTTTGCAGGTTACTTCTTCCCACCGCAGAGTTCCTGGCTCCGGGTCAGGGCGTAATGCAGGTGGTTGAAGCCGGGCACGTTGTAGGTCTTGTCGTCGTCACGGAATATGAACGGATATTCGCCCCGCTCCTGGTAGAGCGCAGCCAGCGCATGGGGCTTCATGCCGGGCTTGAATTCGCGCTTGAGGAACGCGTCTATCAACCGCTGCGCCGCCATGATGGCTTCCGGCAGCGTCTTGTAGTCCCCGATGCGGCGCACCTTCGTTTCCGGCTTGCGGTGCCCGCTCAGCCCTTCGACAAAGAAAGTCATCCCACTCTCCCCGTGGCTAATGATGGAACATGGTAGCAAAAACGGCCGCGGGGGGCGGCCCGATTCCACCATGGGGACGCGGAGAATAAAAAGGCCAGCAAATGCTGGCCTTTACCGTCACTGCGGTGGCGGCGGCGGGTAGTTGGGCGGCGGCGGCGGCGGATAACTGGCCGCCGGCGCCGCCGCGGGCTGCGGGTAGGTGAATCTGCCGGACACCGGGATCCGGTGCCCCTTGGCGTACATGCACTGCTGGTACGCGACGTCGTAGCGGTACTGCGCGCCGCGCGCCGACTGGTCCGCTGCGCCGGCGCCCGCCAGGCTGCCGCCCAGCAGGCCGACGCCCGCGCCGGTCGCGGCGCCCGCCGAGTTGCCGCCGATTGCCGCGCCGGCGATCGCGCCCACCGCGGTGCCGACGACGGCGCTCTTCACCGCGCTGTCCTCCTGCGCGCGCGCCGCGGTCCAGCCGCCAATCTGGTCGAAGGCGAACTGCCGGCACGCGCCGTCGTCGAAGCGGAACTGGTCGAAGCTCTTGCCGGTGCCCGGCAGCACCATCACGGCCGGGCCGGTCGGCACGGTAGTGCACGCCGCGAGCGCGAGCAACACGGCGATCGGTGACGATTTCAAAAGGCATTTCATATGGTTCAGCCCATCACGACGACGGCGGCTGCGGCACGACGCGCTGCCACCCGCCGGCACATTGCCTGACGTACGGGTAATAGGCTTTCGCCTCGGGGCAGTAGTACCAGTAATGGTCCGACCGCTGCGCGGGCGCCGCGGGGGCCGGCGCCTGTCCCTGCTCGATGTACACCGGCGGCGACGGCGGGACGACGACGGTGGGTGGGTAGTAATAAGGCGGGTAGTAGTAATACGGCGGATGGTAGTACCACGGCGCGTAGAACACCGGCGCGCCGATGAACACCCCGACCCGGGCGCGGGAGTGATGGTGATGCCCGCCGTGCGCGATCGCCGCCGCGCTCGCCATCGCGCCAACAAGCACCGCCGCCGACAACAACGCTACCTTCAACGCTCTCATGGCGCCTCCTCGATGAGAAGACATCCCATGCCTATTAGAGCATAGCGCCGGCCGCGGGTTTCCGGGAAATTGTTACAAATGGTAATGGTAGGCGGTGCCGGATTCGAACCGGCGACCAACGGATTAAAAGTCCGCTGCTCTACCGACTGAGCTAACCGCCCCCTGAACTGCCAAAAAGCCGCGGATTCTACCGGTGCGCGGCTTTTTTGGAAAGCGTGACTGGTGACTCGTGACTGATGGGGCGTGACTGATGAAACGTGACTGGCTCTCCTTCATCCCTCATCCCTCCTGCATCATGCGCCAGTACTGGTACTTCATGGTGCCGGCGGCGCCGATGACGATGGCGAGGAAAGTGAGGATCGAGCCGACCGCGAGCGTGGAGATGCCGGTGATCGCCTGCCCGATGGTGCAGCCCAGGGAGAGCACGCCGCCCACGCCCATCAGCGCGCCGCCGAGGACATGGTTGCCGAAGTCCTTCCAGGACGCGAACCACTCGATGCGGAAGCCGCCGGTCGCCACCGCCCACAGCGAGGCGCCGAGGATCACGCCGGCGAGCGCCATTACGCCGAAGCTCACCAGCGAGAGATTGGCCGGGTCGAGCAGGTAGCGCGCCGCGTCGCCCATCGGGCTGACGAAGGTGTAGGACTGCACCTGCACCCGGCTCGGGACCACGGTCGCCATGTCGGCGTACTCCTTCCACTCGCGCCCGACCGGGCCGCCGGTCAGCCACCAGCCGAAGACGATGGCGAGCCCCATCACCGCGCCGCCGAGGATGTGGTCGTGCCCGTAGCGGAAGTCCGCCGACTTGAAGCAGAAGACGAGCATCCCCGCCACGACCATGATCGCGACCGCGAGGTTCAAGTGCCTCGACACCGGCATGCCGAACATGCCTGCAAGGATGGTACCGAGCTCCTGGTTCGCCACGCCGTAGCTCTGCAGGTTGATGGTGGTCGCCGAGACCCACGGCAGGAATGCCCTCTCGAACAGCGGCGTCCACATCATGAGGTAGGCTGAAATGGCGAATATCACCAGCACGATGAGCGATTTGAGGTTGCCGCCGCCGATCCTCACCAGCGTCCGGTTGCCGCAGCCGCTCGCGAGCGTCATGCCGACGCCGAACATGAGGCCGCCGAGGAGGTAGCGGATCCAGGCGAAGTTCGCCGTGCGGTACGACGGGAAGGTCTCCTCCGAGAGGTTGACGGTGCGCGTCGCCTCGAGCGCGATGACGCCGGCAAGCGCCACCGCCATCGCGAACACCCACGCGCGCATGCGGCCGGTATCGCCGATGTTCACCCAGTCGGAAACCGCGCCCATCGCGCAGAAGTTGGTCTTGCTGGTGACCGCGCCCATGACGAACGCGACCACGAACACCGCTGCGAGCACCTGGTTGTGGATGGTGAGTTCCATCGCCCTAGTTTAAGACCGCCAACGGCAAGCTACAAACCCATGAAACCGCCGATGAACGCAGATGAACATGGATAAAGTCAAAACCCGGAACGGGATTAAGGTTGTTATTTTCCTATTGGCGTAAACCGGCGTTTATCTGCGGTTAATTGGGTCGGGCGCGGTAGCGGGTGGGGTCGGCGACGCCCGCCGCCGCGAAGCCGGCACGGCGCAGCCGGCACGCATCGCAGCGCCCGCAGGCCGCGCCTCCCGCGCCCGCCTGGTAGCACGACACGGTGAGCGCGTAATCCACGCCGAGCTTGCCGCCCCGGCGGATGATCTCCGCCTTCGCGAGCGCGATGATCGGCGTGCGCAGCGTGAGGTGCCTCTCTTCCACCCCCGCTTTCGTCGCGAGATTGGCGAGCGCCTCGAACGCACGCATGTACTCGGGGCGGCAGTCGGGATAGCCGGAGTAGTCCACGGCGTTCGCGCCGAACCAGATCTCGCACGCGCCCAGCACCTCCGCCCACGCCAGCGCGAGCGAGAGCAGGATCGTGTTGCGCGCGGGAACGTAGGTGACCGGGATGCCTCCGCCCGGCGCTTCCGGCACCGCGATGCTGCGGTCGGTGAGCGCCGAGCCGCCGAATTGCGCGAGGTCGAGCGCGATCATGCGGTGCGCGGCGGCCCCGAGCGACGCCGCCACCCGCGCCGCGGCGGCGAGCTCCGCGCGGTGGCGCTGGCCGTAGTCCACCGTCAGGCAGTGGCAGTCGCGCCCTTCCGAGCGCGCGATCGCCAGCGTCGTCGCGGAATCCAATCCTCCGGAAAGGAGGACTACGGCTTTTTTGTCACGAGTCACCGGTCACTTGAGCGTTGCCAGCCTGCGCTTCGCCTTCTCGGCGGCGTCGCTCAC
>JACOVL010000074.1 GCA_016177355.1 Betaproteobacteria bacterium
CCCGGCTCGTGGAGCCGGAGGCCGCCGTAGAGCGCGATGTCGAGATCGAGCGTGCGCGGAGCGTTGGGGAAATCGCGTGTCCGGCCGTGCGCGCGCTCGATCGCGAGGAGTTCCTCCAGCAGCTCGCGCGGCGCAAGATGCGTCTCCAGCATCGCAACCGCGTTCACGAAATCGGGCTGGCTGCCGCCGCCCACCGCCGGATTGAGGTAGAGCGAGGACTCGCGCGTGAGGCGCGTCCGCGGCAGCGCGGCGAGCTCGCGCAACGCGCGGCGGATCTGCGCCCGCGGATCGTCGAGATTGCTGCCCAGCGCCACAAAAACAGTGACGAGTGACGAGTGTCGAGTGACGAGGGTCATCCTTCCACCTTTGACGCTCCCTCATCCCTCATCCCTCCGCCCTCATCCCTCCGCCCTCCTCTCCTCCTGCGCCGCCGCCGTCCCCTGCCCGGCCCGGCGTCCTTCAGCAACATCTGGGAGCGCTCGGCCTCACCCGCGCGCTGGAAACGCTCCCACCATCCGCCGATTTCTTTGTCCAGCTCGCCACTCTCGCAGCGCAACAGCAGGAAATCGTAACCGGCGCGGAACCGCGGATGCTCGAGCGCGCGGTACGGGCGCTTGCCGGAGCGCTGCAGCAGGCGCGGCTGCAGCGCCCAGATCTCCTTCATGTCGGCGGTGAAGCGGTGCGGGATGGCGAGTTTCTCCGCCTGCGCGCGCACCACCTCGTCCATCGCGCGGTAGAGGGCCGGGACGGGGTGCTCGCCCTTGCCCTCGTACGCCTTCCACTTCGCGAGCGCCTCGTGCCACAGCAGCGTCGCGAACAGGAAGCCGGGCGACACCGGCTTGCCCGCGAGGATGCGCTCGTCGGTCTTCCTGAGCGCGAGCATGACGAAGCGCTGCCCGAGCGGCTGCTCCAGCGTGACGTCGAGCAGCGGCAGCACGCCGTGGTGCAGCCCTTCCTTGCGCAGCTGCGGCACGCATTGCGCGGCGTGGCCGGAAAGCAGGAGCTTCAGCATCTCGTCCAGCACGCGCGCCGGCGGCACGTTGGCGAGCAGGTCCGCGAGCCGCCGTACCGGCTTGCGGGTCGCGGGATCGATTTCCAGCCCGAGGCTCGCCGAAAAGCGCACCGCGCGCAGCATGCGTATCGGGTCCTCGCGGTAGCGGCTCTCCGGGTCGCCGATCAGGCGCAGCCGCCGCCGCTTCAGGTCGGCCACGCCGCCGTGGTAGTCCCAGACCTCCTGCGTGGCCGGGTCGTAGAACAGCGCATTGATGGTGAAATCGCGGCGGGTGGCGTCCTGCTCCTGGTTGCCGAACACGTTATCGCGCAGGATCCGCCCGTGCTCGTCGGCGACGCGGGCGCCGCCTTCCTCCCCCGCGTTCGCGCCCGCGTTCGCGCCGCGGAAGGTGGACACTTCCACCGTTTCCGGCCCGCACATCACGTGCACGATACGGAAGCGCCGCCCGATCGCGCGCGAGCGGCGGAACAGCCCCCGCACTTCTTCCGGCGTGGCGTCGGTCGCCACGTCGAAATCCTTGGGCCGGCGCCCGAGCAGCAGGTCGCGCACCGCGCCGCCCACGACAAAAGCGGCGAACCCCTCGCGCTGCAGCGTCTGCGTCACGCGCGATGCGCACTGGCTGATCGCGTTGCGGCCGATGCCGTGCGCGCCGAGCGGGATGATCCCGGGCTGCGCCGGCCCGAACAGGCGGCCGGAGAACATTTTGCCGAGGAAGCGGGTGATCATCTGGCGGTCAATCGAGGCTGATGATAGTCCATCCGCGCCGCGCCGCGTGGGCGCGCAACTCATCGTCGGGGGCCACCGCCACCGGGTGGGTGACGCGCTCGAGCAGCGGGAGATCGTTGTGCGAGTCGCTGTAGAACCATGATTCGCCGAACGAGGCGAGCGTCCTGCCCCGCGCCGCCAGCCACGACTCCAGCCGCCGGACCTTGCCTTCGCGAAAACACGGCACGCCGGCGACGCCGCCGGTGAACTCGCCGTCGCGCTCCTCGGGCTCGGTGGCGATCAGGTTGTCGATGCCGAATTCGCGCGCGATCGGCGCGGTGACGAAGCTGTTGGTCGCCGTGATCACGACGCGCAAATCATCGCGGTGGCGCTCGACGAGCGGGCGCGCGCCGCGGCGGACGATCGGCCGGATCCTGCGCTCCATATATTCGCGATGCCAGGCTTCGAGCACCGGGCGCGGATGGCGCGACAGCGGCTTCAACTGGAAATCCAGGAACTCGCGGATATCGAGCGTGCCCGCCTTGTATTGCTCGTAGAACGACTGGTTGCGCGCTGCATAGACCTCGCGGTCGAGCACGTTCCGCTCGATCAGGAATTGCGCCCATTCGAAATCGCTGTCGCCGGCGAGGAGCGTGTCGTCGAGGTCGAACAGCGCGAGCCGCGCGGTCATCGCCCGCTTTCCCGGCCGCCACTCCCGGCCGCATGCAGCAGGTCGCGCGCCAGCGGCACGGTGATCGGCCGCTTGGTCTCGAGCGAGTAGCGATCGAGCGCGTCGAGCATCGCGGTGAGCGACGCCATGTCGCGCCGCCCGCGCGTCAACAGGTAGTCGCGCACTTCCGGCGGCAGGCGGTAGCCGCGCCCGGCCGCGTGGTCGGCCAGCGCGCGACCCTTTTCCTCGTCGGTCAGCGGGTGCACCTGGTAGACCAGGCCCCAGCCGAGCCGCGTCACCAGGTCCTCGCGCAGCTCGAGCTGCACCGGGGGCGCGGCGCCGCTCGCGAGCAGCGCGCCGTTGCGCTCGCGCAGGGCGTTGTAGAGATGGAATGCCGCCGCCTGCGCCCCGGCGCCGAGCCGGTCCACGTCGTCGAGGGCCACGCAGTCCATGCGCTCCAGCCCGTCCTTGAACCGGGTGTCCGCCGCGCACGGGACGTAAACGGCGCCCGCGCCCGCGCGGTGCAACTGCGCCGCGACGCCCTTCAGCAGGTGGCTGCGGCCGCTGCCGGGCCGGCCCCAGACGTAGAGGAAGCGCTCGTGCGCGCGGCCCGCGGCGAGCTCCACCAGGTTCTGCAGCAGCTCGCCGTTTCTGCCGGCGACGAAGTTGTCGAGCGCGGGCGCGGGCGCGCCGGCAAAGTCGAAGGCGAGCTGCTTCATCGTCGGCTGGCGGCAAAACGGCGTGGCGGCATTTACGGTAAAATCCGGTTGCTTGCGGGGCGGCGCGAGACCCGCGCAGCGCCCGGTTCTACTCAGCAAAATCAACATTTTAGCCTACTCCCCGGGGTTTACCCCATCACCTCCCGGCCACCGCCCTTGACCTCATCCAGACGGCTCACTTACCGCGACGCCGGCGTTGACCTCGACGCCGGGGACCAGCTCGTCGAGAACATCAAGCCGTTCGCCCGGAAAACGCTGCGCGAAGGCGTGCTCGCCGGCATCGGGGGTTTCGGGGCGCTGTTCGAGATTTCGCGCAATTACCGCGAGCCGGTGCTGGTCTCGGGCACCGACGGGGTGGGCACCAAGCTGAAGCTCGCGCTGCAGGCCGGGCGCCACGACACGATCGGCGTCGACCTGGTGGCGATGTGCGTCAACGACGTGCTCACCCAGGGCGCCGAGCCGCTGTTTTTCCTCGACTACTACGCCTGCGGCAAGCTCGACGTGGCGGCCGCGACCGAGGTCATCCAGGGCATCGCCGCCGGCTGCGAGCAGGCGGGGTGCGCGCTGATCGGGGGCGAGACCGCCGAGATGCCGGGCATGTACCAGGGCGGCGACTACGATCTCGCGGGTTTCGCAGTCGGCATCGTCGAGAAGAGCGACATCATAGACGGCTCCACCATCGAGGCGGGCGACGTGGTGCTGGGGCTGGCGTCGAACGGCGCTCATTCCAACGGCTACTCGCTCATCCGCAAGATCCTGGACATGAAGCGCGTCAACCTGTCGGCGAAGGTGGAAGGCCGGACGCTGGGCGAGCTGATACTGGCGCCGACGCGGATCTACGTGAAGCCGATGCTGAAGCTGATCAAGCGCGTAAACGTCAAGGGCCTCGCCCACATCACCGGCGGGGGGCTCACCGGCAACGTGCCGCGCATGCTGCCGGATGGGCTCGCCGCGCGCATCGAGCGCAGGCAGTGGACGCCTCCGCCGCTCTTCCGGTGGCTCAGGCAGCAGGGCAACGTCGCCGACAGCGAGATGCACCGCGTCTTCAACTGCGGCATCGGCATGGCGGTCGTGGTGAGCGCGGGCGAGGCCGCGGCGGCCGAGAGGGCGCTGCGCGCCGCGGGCGAGACCGTGTGGCGCATCGGCCGCATCGAGCACCGCAAGGGCAAGGGCCCGCAGGTGGTCATCGTCTGACTACCGATGACTCATGGCTGACAAGACACTAGTCATCCTCATTTCCGGCCGCGGCAGCAACCTGGAGGCGATTCTCGCCGCCCGGCTGCCGGCGCGGATCGGCGCGGTCATCAGCAACAACCCCGGCGCCCGCGGCCTCGCCATCGCGCGCAGCCGCGGGATAACGGCCGCGGTCGTGGATCACCGCGCGTATCCCGACCGCGCCGCGTTCGATGCGGCGCTCGCGGCAGAGATAGCCCTCTACCGGCCGGACCTGGTAGCGCTCGCGGGCTTCACGCGCATCCTCACGGACGGCTTCGTCGGGCGCTATCGCGGGCGGCTGCTCAACGTCCATCCCTCGCTGCTGCCGGCCTTCCCCGGCCTCGACACGCACCGGCGCGCGCTCGAGGCGGGCGTGCGCATCCACGGCTGCACCGTGCATTTCGTGACGCCGGCGGTGGACAGCGGGCCGATCGTCGTCCAGGCCGCCGTGCCGGTGCTGCCGGGGGACACCGGGAAGGCGCTCGCCAACCGCGTGCTGCGCGAGGAGCACCGCATCTACCCGCAGGCGATACGCTGGTTTTGCGAGGGGAGGTTGAGGCTCGACGCCGGCGGCAGGGTCGTCGTGAAGGCTGCGCGCTCCCCGAAGACCGCGCTGCTCTCTCCCGCCGCCGAGAGATAGGTCATGAGGCGGTGGAACATTGCCGGCCCGCTGGCTCTTGCGCTGCTGGCGCAGGCCGCAGCCGCAGCTCCGCCTTCGCGCATCGAGATGACGCTGGTAACGATGAGGGGCGATTTCAAGCTCGGCGAGGTCCGCGAGGTGCTCGAGCATGACGGGAAACGCTACCGCATCGTCAGCGTGTCCACGCCGAAGGGGCTGGCCTCCTGGTTCATCAATGACCTGCGCCGCGAAAGCCGCGGCGCCGTCACGGCTGCCGGACTCAAGCCCGAACATTTCGAGGAGACCGGCCGCAAGGGCGGAACCCGCACCGCGAAGTTCGACTGGGCGGCCGGCAAACTGACCCTGGTCAACCGCGAAAGCGCCCGGACGGTGGAGCTTCCCCCGGATACGCTGGACCAGGCAAGCTTCGTCCATGCGTTTGCTTTTTTGCCCGCCGTCAGCAAGGCATTCGCCATCCATATCACCGACGGGCAAGGCGTGAAGCGGTATCGCTATCGCCAGGTCGGCACGGAAACGCTCAAAGCCCCGCTCGGGGAGATCGAAACGCTGCATTTCGAGAAGGTGCGCGCCCCGGACGACAAGCGCGGGTTCGAGTTCTGGCTCGCAATCGACCGCCATTTCCTGCCGGTGAAGCTGCGCTATATCGAAAAAAACGGCGATACGTTCGATTCGATCGTCACGGGAATCGAGACCCGGTAATTTCATGCGGATCACCCGCATGCAGCTCGAGGCCGCGACCGAAGCGCTCGAGCTCGTTCTGAAGTTCGACCGCCCGGCCGATGCCGTGCTCCACGATTATTTCCGAGCGCACCGCGCGTTGGGCTCCCACGACCGCGCCTTCGTCGCGGACAGCGTGTACGGCGTGCTGCGCTACAAGCGCACGCTCGAGAGCCTTTCCGCGAGCACCGGGGCGCGCCGCCTGCTTATCATATATCTATTAAAAATCAACAGCTTAAGTATCAGAGAGCTGTCCGGTGTGCTGTCCGCGGCCGAGCGGTCCTGGGCGGCCGGCGTCAAGGCGGCGAGCCGGGACGGCGCCCCGCTCGCGGTGCGCGTGGAGCTGCCCGGCTGGATCGTCGAGCGGCTCGCGCGCACGATGTCCGAGGCGGAGATCCTCGCGCTCGCGCGGGGCCTGAACCAGCCCGCCCCGCTCGACCTGCGCGTCAACTCGCTGCGCGCATCGCGCGAGGAAGCGCTGCGCGGGCTTGCGTCGAGCGGCATTGAAGCCGAGCCGACGCCTTACTCGCCGGTAGGCCTGCGCGTGCGGGGCAGGCCCGCGATCAACCGCCACCCTTTGTTCGAGGCCGGCGCGCTCGAAGTCCAGGACGAGGGCAGCCAGCTCCTGTGCCATCTTGTCGCGCCGCGGCGGCACGACCTGGTGGCGGATTTCTGCGCCGGCGCCGGGGGCAAGAGCCTGATGCTGGGCGCGCTGATGCGTTCGCACGGCCGCATCTACGCCTTCGACGTCTCCAGCGCGCGGCTCGCCCGCCTGAAGCCCCGGCTCAAGCGCTCGGGGCTGTCCAACCTCTACGCGCACCCGATCCGGAACGAGAACGATCCTCGCGTGAAGCGGCTCGCGGGCAAGATGGACCGCGTGCTGGTGGACGCGCCGTGCAGCGGGCTGGGGACGCTGCGCCGCAATCCCGACCTCAAGTGGCGCCAGTCGCCGCGGTCGGTGGAGGAGCTGAAGGCGAAGCAGGCGGCGATCCTGCGCGCGGCGGCGAATCTCGTGAAGCCCGGCGGGCGCCTGGTCTACGCCACCTGCAGCCTGCTCGCCGAGGAGAACGAGGACATCGTCTCCGCCTTTCTCGC
>JACOVL010000069.1 GCA_016177355.1 Betaproteobacteria bacterium
GGGCGCACCGGCGTCGCGTCGCTCTCGGCGAGCGGGCGCTGATAGTTGTTCCACAGCTCGCGGCATTCGCCGAGCTTCGCGAGCCAGGCCTCGGGCGCGCGGTGCGAGCCCTTGACTCTTCCGCGCGCGAGTGCGCCGAGCGCGGACAGGAACGCCCTGGCGTCGGCGATGATGCCGAGGTGGGCCGGGTAATTGCGGCCGATCTCGCCAGCATCCGTGTCCACCTGTATTAACCGGGTGGGCGGGATCGAGAGCGTGTAGCCGTCGAGCCAGGCGCTGGTTGCGCGGTCGTCGAAGCTGAAGCCGATCGCGAGGATCACGTCCGCGTTCCTCGTCGCCTCGTTCGCCGCGTAGGTGCCGTTGCGGCCGATGCTCCCCAGCGCGAGCTCGTGCGCCTCGTCCAGCACACCCTTGCCGTTCGGGCTGGTGACGACCGGGACGTGCAGCAGCTCGGCGAACGCCTTCAACTCGTCCGAGGCCTCGCTCAGCAATCCGCCCTGGCCGACGATCATCACCGGCCGCTGCGCCTTGAGCAGCATATCGAGCGCGCGCTCCAGCGAGGCGGGCTCGCCGGGCGTGCGCTGGCTCACCATCGGATCGGGGTCCGGCACCTCGACCACCGCTTCTTCCACGAACACGTCGAGCGGCACGTCGATGTTCACCGGGCCCGGCCGGCCGTTCCGCATCAGGTTGAACGCCTGCTTGACGGCCAGCGGGATCATCTCGGCGCGCGTCGGCTGGAAGCTCTTCTTCACGTACGGGCGGATCACCGACGGGAAGTCCGCCTGGAAATATCTCCCCGTCTCCTGGAACGGCATGCGGTTGAACTGGCTGGTCGGCACGTTGCCGGTGATCGCGAGGAACGCCGACGAGTCCATCATCGCGCCGGCGAGCGCGATCGGCAGGTTGCACGAGCCCGGACCGCACGAGGTGTAGGTCGCGACCGGCTCGTGCCGGATCTTGTAGTACGCATCGGCCATGAAGCCGGCGGTCTGCTCGTGGTGCGTCGAGACCGTCTTGATGCGGCCGGCCGCGTCCGCCGCCGCGTCGAGGAACCCGATGTTGCCGTGGCCGCACACGCCGAAAAGATAAGGGACTTTCTCCTTGATCAGGTACTCGACCAGTATTTCCGCGCCCTTGTAGCCGCGCTTCATGGTCAACGCTTGTCGAGTTGCAGGATGTCGAAGCCGTTGTAACGGTCCACCGCGTAGATGAGGCCGCGGCTGTCGGTGTCCACATCGTTGGTCTGCGGCGCGGCCTTGCCCGGCGCGGGCTCGGGGATGTAGTAGCCCACCTCTCGCGGCGCGAGCGGGTCGGCGATGTCCACGACGCGCAGGCCGCCCGCGAACCAGGCGCAGTACACCAGCGTGCCCTCCATGTGCTCCTGGAACTGGTGCGCGCCGAAACGCCCCGGCGCGGCGCGGCTCCACGGCGAATCGAGCTCGCTCACCTGGTATATCGCAAGCGGTTGAATTTTTTGAAGATTCGTGATGTCCAGCAGCCACAGGCAACCGTGCGGGCGGCCGCGCCGCCGCTCCATTTCCTCGGCGCTCGCGGCGTGGTCTTCCTCATCGATCGCGAGCGCGATGCTCCGGCCGTCGAAGCGCGTCGGCACTTCCATGAAAGTGTGGGAAGGCTCGGGATACGGCGGGTGATAGTTGTATTCGCCGATGGTGCGAGGGCTTTGGATGTCGGAGACGTCCACCACGCGCACGCCGCCGTGCCAGCAGCCCGCGTACAGGCGGTCGCCGGCGCGCAGCGCGTGGTGCAGGCGGTGCTGCCGGCCGGGCCAGCCCGGTTTCTCCCCGCCCGCGAGGTGCTGCCCCGGCAGCCACCAGCGCGAGACTTCCGCGGGCTGCGCCGGGTTGCGGATGTCGTAGATCACGAGGATATTGCCGATATAGCCCGGCATCTCGGTCGAGATGTAGGCGTAGGTGGCGTCCATGTCGAAGCGGTGCACGCCGCGCCCATGGGTCCTCTGGTGGGTGATGAGCCTGGGCCTGGCGCGATCCGACACGTCGTAGATCCTGAAGCCGCCCTGGTCGTAAGGCACCTTCTCCATCGCCTCGACCGCCGGGATGTCGGACTCCTTCACGTCCAGCTTTTCCGCCAGCTCGGAGTGGGTGGGATCGCGCCCCAGCGCAACACGCAACTGCGCGCGCAGCCCGGGCAGCTCGTCGGCCTTGCGCCCGATCGCGGTCATGTTGCGCTCGACGTTGACGATCATGATGTCGCCGATGACGCGCGCCTTGTGGCTGTGCGAGTCCCGATCGTCGAGGTGGATCTGCGTCACGACACGCGGCTTCCTCGGGTCGCGCACGTCGAGGATGCTGGTGCCGAGCCGTTCCTTGTTGGTGATGTGGCCGATGTAGGCGTAATCGCCCGCGACGTAGACCTGCCCGGCGCCCGGCAGGTCGAGGTGCGAGATGCGAGTGATGTTGCGCGCGAGCGGGCCGCTCTTCACTGGCTGGTCCATCTGTATGGAGCCCCCGGAATGATGCGACTGGACGAGCGGCGGATTCTAGCACGCGTCCCGCGGCGGCCCTTGCTGCGGGGAAGGGGTGCGCTCCATAATCCGGCTGCATGTCCAGGAAAAAAAGCGGCGCGCGCTGCTCAACGAGCTCGGCGAACGGCTGCACCTCGATTGCCTGACGGATACTCGTTACCTCAATGCGCGATGACGTCCCTCCCGCATCCGCCCGTGCCCCGGCACTCTCCAGGGCGCCGGGGCAGCCTTGGGTAAACGTGCGGTGGCGCATGGTCGCACGGACCGCGTTTCCGTTCGTCGTGGTGGGCGGCGTCTGGGAGCTCGTGGCGCGATCGGGCATCTTTCCCCGGCGGCTGTTTCCCCCGCTCGAGGAGATAGCAGACACATTCTGGCGTCTCACTGCCGCGGGGATCCTGCCGCACCACGCCCTGGAAACCGTGGTTCGCCTCATCGTCGGCTTCGGCATGGGCGCGGTGGTGGGCGTGGCCCTCGGGATCATCATGGGGCGGTCGCGCCGGGCGGAGGACATCTTCCTCCCCCTCGTGAGCATCGGAGCGCCCATCCCGGGTCTCGCGTACGCCCCCCTCTTCCTCCTCTGGTTCGGCTTGGGCGAGGTGGGAGCCGTGATCCTGGTGGGCTTCGTCTCCGCTTTCCCCATCATCCTGAACAGTTGGACGGGAGTGAAAGCGGTCAAGGAAATCTGGATTCGGGCGGCCCAGGTGATGGGCGCGAACGACCGGCGGCTGTTCCGCCAGGTGATCCTGCCGGGGGCGCTGCCCTACATCCTCACCGGTCTTCGCCTCGGGCTCGCCCAGGCCTGGCGGATCCTGGTCGGTGTCGAGATGCTTGCGGCGGTGCCCTGGGGGCTCGGCTGGATGATCTTCGGGGCGCGCGAGTTCCTGAATACCGATGTGATGCTGGCCGGCATCGTGGTGATCGGCGCCATCGGTCTCGCCTTGGAGAAGCTGGTGTTCCAGCGGCTGGAGCAGTTCACCGTGGTGCGCTGGGGGATGATCACGTCATGAACGCGTCCGGGCAGCGTGCGCGCTCAACCCGCAGGGCAGTGGTCACGCTCGCGGCGGCGGCGGCGCTCTACGAGCTGATGGCGCGGAGCGGACTCTTTCCCGCGGCGCTAATGCCCACCCTGCCCACTGTGGCCACCACGCTGACGGCGATGCTGCTCGACGGCACCATGCTCCGCCACGCCATCTACACTTTGTACCGGCTGCTATTTGGCTTGGGGCTGGCGATCGCCGTGGGTCTGCCCCTGGGGATCCTGATGGGCCGCTTCCGCGCCGTGGAGCACTTCTTCCTCCCGCTGGTGAGCGTCTTGATGCCCATCCCCTCGCTCGCCTGGGTGCCGGTCTTCATCCTCTGGTTCGGCATCGGCAATACGACCACGATCCTCATCGTCTTCTACTCGGCCACGTTCCCCATGCTGCTCAATGCGTGGACCGGCGTGCGCTCCGTCAATCCGCTATGGCTTCGGGCGGCCGGAGCCATGGGTGCCCAGGGGCACGTCCTCTTCTGGAAGGTCATCATCCCGGGCGCATCGCCTTTCATCATCATCGGGTTCCGCCAGGCGGTCCTGCGGGCCTGGATCGCTGTAGTGGGCGCCGAGATCATCGCGGCCTCGGCCTGGGGGTTGGGCTGGGTAATTTACGACGCCAAGGAATTCCTGAACGCCGACGTGATGCTGGCCTCGCTGGCGGTCATCGGGTGCATCGGCTTCTTCTTCGAGCGGCTCGTCCTGGGCGCGATCGAGCGGGCGACGATCCTGCGCTGGGGCATGGTGCAGACGGCGAAGAGCTAGAAACGGGGGCGGCAGGATGTACCACATCGAGGTCCGCAACGTCACGCTGGCGTACGACACGCCCGGTGGGCGGGTGCCCGGCGTGCAGGACGTAAGCTTCAGCCTGGAGGCGTCCGAGTTCCTGTGCATCGTGGGACGCAGCGGCTGCGGCAAGACGACGCTGCTCAACATTCTCGCCGGATTTCTGACGCCGGCTGAAGGGGAGATCCGCGTCGGCGGGAAGGCCATTGCCGGTCACGGGCTGGACCGGGGAATCGTCTTCCAGGATTTCGCCCAGCTCTTCCCCTGGCGGACCGCGTTGGAAAACGTCGCTTTCGGGCTGGAAATGAAAGGGGTCCCCCAGGCCGAGCGCGAAGCGATCGCCATGAAGCAGCTTGAGCTGGTGAAGCTGGAAAAGTTCGCGCGGTCGTATCCGCACCATCTTTCGGGCGGCATGCAGCAGAGGGTCGCCATCGCCCGTGCCCTGGCGTACAGTCCAGCCGTACTCCTGATGGACGAGCCCTTCGCGGCCCTGGACGCCTTGACGCGGGAGGAGATGCAGCGGCTTCTGGCGGACGTGTGGCGGGAGACCCGCAAGACGGTGATCTACGTGACGCACAACGTGGCCGAGGCAGTTTTCCTGGCGGACCGGGTGGTCGTCATGACACCGCACCCCGGGACCGTGAAGGCGGAGCTACCGATCCGCCTGTCTCGACCGCGTGACCCGCTCAGCGTAGAATTTCTGGAGTATCAAAAGGAACTCCTGCGCCACCTCACCGAGCAGGCCGCGAAGGCCTGACAAAGAATGGTGGGGCGAAGGCGTGGATCGACGACCCAAGAGGAGGGATGAGCGATGACGATGCGACAGATGGGAATGACTCGTCGGCAATTCCTGGCGGCGTCCGGGGCGGGCGTGCTGGCGGCGGGCGCTTGGCGCGCGGGGCTTGCGGCGACGCTGGCGCCCGTCCGCCAAGGCTACCAGACGAACATGTGGGGGATGCCCACCTACTATTTCCTGCGCTCCGGGCAGCTGGAGAAGCACGGCATCAAGTACGAGGAGTTCGCGGTGCCCTCGGGCAACCTCACCATGCAGCAGATGGTGGCGCGCCAGGTGGATATGGGGACGTATGCCGGGCCGACCTTCATCCTCGGACACGCGCGCGGCGGTCTGGTGGCGATTGCCCAGATCGAGCAGGTGGGCAAGACCGTGCGCATCATGGCCCGCAAGGAACTGGGCATCAGCAAGGTGGTGCAGCTGAAAGGGCTGAAGGTCGCCAACCAGACCGGCGCGTCGATCGCCAACGTGTTCGTCGATCAGATCGCGCCGGCTGCGGGACTCAAGAAGGGCGACTACCAGGAAGTCCGCATGAACGTGAACGACATGGTCGCCGCCATGGCCGCGAAGACGGTGGACGCGATGGTGAACGTCGAGCCCTACAACGCGATTGCCGAGGCCGACGGCATCGCCACCACCATCATAAACTACTGGGAAGTGGACAAGATGCCGGTGTTCATGGCCGCCACGCCCGATTTCGTCGAGAAGCACCCGGACAGCGTCGTGGCGTACCTGAAGGCCTGGCTCGCAGTGGCGCGCGACTTCACGGAGAATCGCGACAAGGTGGCCGAGGTCATTTACTCCTTCTACACCTCGAAGGGCTACAAGATGACCAAAGACACCTTCGGCAAGGCGCTGGCCGGCGTCGATGTGAGCCCGGGCTTCCCGCCGAACTTGAAGCCCTACATGCAGGAACAGGCGGAAATCCTCCTGAAGGAGAAGAAGATCCCGGCCATCCCGGACTGGAGCAAAGCCCTCCGGCCGGATTTCATGGA
>JACOVL010000024.1 GCA_016177355.1 Betaproteobacteria bacterium
GCGATGACACGCTGGAACATGATTCCTCCTCCCGGCCTGTATCTTCGTTGACGCAAAGCGGCGCACGGGCCGTGACGCCCGTGCGCGGATGATACACGATCGCACGCGGCGAAATACCCCTGACGCCAGTGCCGGTTTTGCCTCGATCAGGCGCGCTTCGCGAAATCGGCGAGGCGGAAGCCGAGCAGCCACAGCGCCGCGAAGTACGTCGCCGCGCCGAGCACGATCACCCAGGACAGATTCGCCGCTCGCCCCGCCGCGCTCATCGCGAGCCAATCCGCGTCGGGCCCCGCGGCGATCCACAAGACGGCGCCCATCGCGTAGACCGCGATGCCAAGCTTGACGAGAAAAACGGGCCAGCCCGGTTGCGGCGCATAGATGTTGCGCCGGCGCAGCCCGCCGAGCAGCAGCGCGGCATTGAGGCAGGCGCCGAGCCCGATCGCCAGCGCCAGCCCCGCGTGCCGCAGCGGCCAGACCAGGATGAAGTTCAGCAGCTGAGTGACCGCCAGCGTGACGAGCGCGATCCTGACCGGCGTCCTGATGTCCTGGCGCGCGTAGAATCCGGGCGCCAGCACTTTCACCATGATGAGCCCGATCAGTCCCACGCTGTAGGCGATCACCGCCTTGCGCGTGGCAATCACGTCGGCCGCGCCGAATTCGCCGTAGTGGAACAGCGTCGCCACCAGCGGCACCGCGAGCAGCGCCAGCGCCGCGGCGGCGGGCGCGGCGAGCAGCAGCGTCAGGCGCAGCCCCCAGTCGAGCAGCTCGGAGTACTGCTGCGTCGAACGCTCGGCGTGGTGCCGCGACAGGCTCGGCAGCAGTATCGTACCGAGCGCCGCACCCAGCAGCCCCGCCGGAAATTCCATCAGGCGGTCGGCGTAGTAGAGCCAGGACACGCTGCCGGTGACGAGGAAGGAGGCGAAGATGACGTTGATCACCAGGCTCACCTGCCCGATCGACACGCCGAAGACCGCGGGCCCCATCTGCCTCAACACGCGCCACACGCCTTCGTCCTTGAAGTCGAGCCTGAAGCGCGGCAGCATCCTGATCCTCAGCAAAAACGGCATCTGAAACAGCAGCTGCAACACGCCGCCGACGAAGACCGCCCAGGCGAGCGCCGTCACCGGCGGATCGAAGTGCGGCGCGCCCCACAGCGCGAACGCGATGAACGACAGGTTGAGCAGCACCGGCGTCACCGCCGGCACCGAGAAGCGGCTGTAGGTGTTGAGGATGCCGCCTGCGAGCGCCGTGAGCGAGATGAACAGGATGTAGGGGAAGGTGACGCGCAGCAATCCCGCCGTGAGCTCGAGCTTGCCCGCCGTCGCGGCGAAGCCCGGCGCCATGAGGTAGATGATGAGCGGCGCGGCGAGGATGCCGATCAGGGTGACGACGAACAGCGCGAGCGCGAGCAGCGCCGCGACGTGGTCCACCAGCAGCTTCGTTTCCCGCTCGCCGCGCCGGTTCTTGTACTCGGCGAAGATCGGCACGAACGCCTGAGAGAACGCCCCCTCCGCGAACAGGCGCCGCAGCAGGTTGGGGATCTTGAAGGCGACGAAGAAGGCGTCGGTCGCGAGCCCCGCGCCGAACGCGCGCGCGATCACCAGGTCGCGGACGAAACCGAGTATGCGCGAGATGAGCGTCATGCCGCTCACCGTCGCCAGCGCCTTCAGCAGATTCATCGGATGATCACGTATTGCAAAATCCTTGCAATATCCGTATCATAGCGCGCCTTCCCCGGCCCAACCCGGAGTTTATCGACATGGCCAACATTGCATCGGCGAAAAAACGCGCGCGTCAGGCGGAGCTGCGCCGCCAGCACAACACCAGCCTGCGCTCCAGGCTGCGCAGCGCGGTACGGGACGTCAGGAAGGCGATCACCGCGGGCGACAAGCAGTCGGCGCGGACCGTGTTCCAGCGCGCGGCCGGCGTCATCGATTCCATCGCCGACAAGAACATCATCCACAAGAACACGGCGGCGCGTCACAAAAGCCGCCTGGCGGCGAGACTCAAGGCGATGGCGTAAGCGCGGCGGCGGCGCACTTCAGCCCGCTGCCGGCGCTGCCGCCGGCTCTCCGGCGATGTCTTCCGGGCGCTTGTCCTTGCGCCCCGGCCGCAGCTTCAGCTCGTTGTCGCGGGCAAAGCTCAGCAGGAACCTGAATGCCGCCGGATCGAGCTCTTCCAGCCGTATATCCACCACCACGCAGCGCGTGCCGACGGACATGATCGGCTTGAGGTAGGGCGAGTAGGAGAGCCGGCTGTCCTCGCCGAATATCGACATCATGCCGCACAGCCGCTCCGCCCAGTCGCTGGGACGGAAGGTCTGGCCGGCCTCGGTGACGCCCTGGATGACGATCTCGGGAGAGCCTTCGAACATGATGCCGGGATATTACCAAACAGGCCCAAAACGCCGATATTTCGCTTAAAATTCGGCCATGTCGCACGTGATGAATACTTATGCCAGGCTCCCCGTCGCCTTCGAGCGCGGCGAGGGCGTATGGCTGTGGGATGCGAGCGGCAAGCGCTACCTCGACGCGGTGGCCGGGGTCGCCGTGTGCGGGCTCGGGCACGGCCATCCGAAATTCACCGCCGCGCTGCGCGAGCAGGCGGGCAAGCTCGTCCATACCTCGAACCTCTACGAGATCACGCTGCAGGAAAAGCTCGCCGACCGGCTCGCCGCGGTCTCCGGCATGGACAACGTCTTCTTCTGCAACTCCGGCTGCGAGGCGAACGAGGCGGCGATCAAGCTCGCGCGGCTCTACGGCCACAGGAAGAACATTGAATCCCCGGCCATCGTGGTCATGGACAAGGCCTTCCACGGCCGCACCCTCGCCACGCTGTCCGCCACCGGCAGCCGCAAGGTGCAGGCGGGCTTCGAGCCCCTGGTCGCCGGCTTCGTACGGGTGCCGTTCGACGACCTCGACGCGGTGAAGCGCGTCGCCGAGGTGAACCGTAGCGTAGTGGCGGTGCTGGTCGAGCTGCTGCAGGGCGAGGGCGGGATCATCGTCTGCCACGACGGCTACCTCAGGGGCCTGCGCGAGATCTGCGAGGCGCATGGCTGGCTGCTGATGCTCGACGAGGTGCAAAGCGGCACCGGCCGCACCGGAAGATGGTTCGCGTTCCAGCACTCCGGCGTGATGCCGGACGTCATGCCGCTCGCCAAGGGGCTCGCCAACGGCGTGCCGATCGGGGCGTGCCTCGCCGCCGGCCCCGCCGCGCAGCTGTTCAAGCCCGGCAACCACGGCTCGACCTTCGGCGGCAATCCCCTCGCCTGCGCCGCGGCGCTCGCCACGCTTTCCATCATCGAAGACGAGCGGTTGATGGAGAACGCGGTGAAGCAGGGCGACTTCATCAGGGCCGAAATCGCGCGGCGGCTCGCCGACGCGAAGGGCGTCAGGGAGATACGCGGCAAGGGGCTGATGATCGGCGTCGAGCTCGAGCAGCCGTGCGGCGAGCTCGTGCAGCAGGCGCTCGACCGGGGGCTGCTCATCAACGTCACCGCGGACAACGTGATCCGGCTGCTGCCGCCGCTCGTCCTCAAGCGCGAAGAGGCCGAGCACCTGCTCGCGACGCTCGTCCCGCTGATCGCCGCGTTCCTCGACCGGCAGAGCGCTCCGCAGGCCGCGCAGACGGCCTGAGGGCCGCCCGCGGCCAGGGTGACGCCATGGAAGTCCGGCACTATCTCCAGTTCAAGGACTTCTCCCGCGAGGAGTACGAGTACCTGATCGGGCGCACGCGCTGGATCAAGGACGTGTTCAAGCGCTACGTGCCGCACCAGCCGCTGCGCGACCGCACGCTCGCCATGGTGTTCGAGAAGCAATCCACGCGCACGCGGGTCTCGTTCGAGGCCGGCATGCGCCAGCTCGGCGGATCGGTGATCACGCTGATGACGCACGACACGCAGATGGGCCGCGGCGAGCCGATCGAGGACGTCGCGCGCGTCATCACGCGCATGGTGGACATCGTGATGATCCGCACCTTCGAGCAGGCGATCATCGAGAAATTCTCCGCGCACTCCCGGGTGCCGGTGATCAACGGGCTCACCAACGAGTATCACCCGTGCCAGATCCTCGGCGACATCTACACCTACGTCGAGCACCGCGGCTCGATCAAGGGCAAGACCGTGGCGTGGATCGGCGATTCGAACAACGTCTGCAACACCTGGTTGCAGGCGGCGGAGGTGTTCGACTTCAACGTGCACGTCTCCACGCCTCCGGGCTACGAGATCGAGCCCGAGCGCGCGGGGCTCTACGGCACCAGCCACTACGAGGAATTCAAGGACCCGCTGCAGGCCGCCAGGGGCGCGGACCTCATCACCACCGACGTCTGGACCAGCATGGGCGACGAGGCCCAGGCGACGAAGCGCAAGCGCGACTTCGAGGCGTGGCGGGTGGACAGGGAAATGATGAAAGCGGCGAAGAAGGACGCGCTGTTCATGCACTGCCTGCCGGCGCACCGCGGCGAGGAAGTTGCCGCCTCGGTGATCGACGGCCCGCAGAGCGTCGTCTGGGACGAGGCCGAGAACCGGCTCCACACCCAGAAGGCGCTGATGGAGTACCTGCTGCTCGGCCGGGTGAAAACGCAAGGGGATCTTTGGTCAACCTGATCCCGCCCCTTCGCGTTGTTGGCGTCATGGCGGTAAAATATTGATTTTAAAGAACAATGAACAAAGTCAAAAAAGTGGTGCTCGCCTACTCCGGCGGGCTCGACACCTCGGTGATCCTGAA
>JACOVL010000068.1 GCA_016177355.1 Betaproteobacteria bacterium
CGGCCCGCCCTCGAAAGTGTCGTCGAAGTCCTCGCCGTGCGCCGCGGTGCCGTTGACGAGGGCGGCGGTGCCGGCGTCGAAGCCCGCGGCATGCCCGATCGCGGTGCAGCGGCCGTCCGTATCGGATGCAGCGACGAGCGCACGGATGTAATCGGTATTGCGCGCCGCCACGCACAGGCCGGTGAAGTCGATCAGGAGTTGCTCGGCGCGCTCGCGCACCGGCACCGGGATCGCCTCCGCGCGCAGCGCGAAGACCTTGTCCGCAAGAATTTCCGCAACCGATTGCGTGGGCAGGGGCGCGTTCACCGCCTCACCGCGCGATTTTGACGCCGGCATCCCTGAGGATGCCGCGGATCTGCTCCGGGAGCTCACCCATGAATTTCGAGAGCCCGCTGTGCACCGTGCGCAGCGATCAACGATAAACCCTGATGCCTGCCGCCTTCAGCATCGCACGCACCTTTTCCGGGTACTCCTCGGCAAACTTCCGGACCTCTGCGGTCGTCTGGAAGCCGTCCTCGAAAAGGTTATCTTTCAGGTATTTCTTCCAGGCCCCCGTCTTGACCAACCTCGAGAAGAAATTTTCCCAGTACTTGAGGGCATCTGCAGGCATCTCCGGGGGCCCGACCACGCCCCGTATGGTCACGTAGTTCGGTATGTCGTACCCGAACTCCTGTATCGTCGGCAGATCTGGATACGCGGCAATCCGTTTCTCCGCCACCTGCGCGATCAGTCGCAGCGAGCCGTCGCGCAGGCGCTCGCCCGCTTCCTGCGGGTCCATAAACATGATCTGCACGTGGCCGCCAAGCAGCGCCGCGAGCCGTTCGCCGCCCCCCGGAAACGAGATGAACGCCCACTGCGCCCCCGTATTCCTCATGAGAAGGTTGCGCACGATGTTGTCGCGGCTTCCGATCGAGCCGCCGGACTGCTTGAGCTCACCGGGACGTTTTTTCGCGTCATCGATGAAATCCTTGAGCGTTTTGTACGGCGAATCGGACTTGACCGCTACGACACCCGGCTCCGTCACCAGCCTCACGATCAGGCTCAGTTCGTTCATCGTGACCCGCGCTTCCTTGCTCATCATGGGACCGTTGAACCACGTGTTCGCGAACAGCGCGATGGTGTGGGTCTCGCCCTTCTTTTCGTTCATGTACGACATCGCGGTAATACCGCCGCCGCCCGGCTTGTTCGTCACCTGCATGCGCACCGGAAGCAGCTTTTCCTTTTCGACGATCGCCGCGATTGCGCGCGCGAGCAGGTCGTTTCCCCCGCCCGGACCCGTATGCACCACGAACTCGATCGGTCGCGTCGGGTTGAACCCCTGGGCCCCGACCTGACCGGCCGCGATGACCGCGGCGGCAAGCAGCAAGAAACTGAGAAGTGGTCTCATGAATTCCTCCGATAGAAAGGCGTGAGACTAGCGCGCGACCTTGACGCCGCCCGCTTTCAGTATCTCCCGCGTCGTATCGGAGAATTGATCGCCGAACTTGGCGAGCTCGGCGCTGCGCATGTACCCGTCCTGGAACATGTTGTCGGCCAGGTATTTCTGCCAGCTCGGCGTCTTGATGAACCGGGCGAACAGGTCCTCCCAGTACGCCACGACTTCCGCGGGAACGCCCGGCGGCGCGACGATCCCGCGCACCTGCGGCACGTTGGGTATCTTGAAGCCTGCTTCCTGGATCGTCGGCACGTCGGGGAACGCGGGCAGGCGTTTGTCCGAGACCGTCGCGATCACGCGCAGGTTCCCGGCCCGGATGTGTTCACCCGCTTCCTGCGGCTCGATCACCATCATGTTGACGTGGCCGCCGAGCAGCGCGGCGATGCGCTCGCCGCCGCCCGGGAACGAGATGTACGCCCAGTTCGCGCCGGTATTCGTCATCAGCAACTGGCGCACGATCCAGTCGCGGCTGCCGAGCGAGCCGGCCGACTGCTTGAGGCTCCCGGGGCTCTGCTTCGCCGCGTCGATGAAGTCCTGCAGCGACTTGTAGGGCGCGTCGTTCTTTACCGCGACCATCGCCGGCTCGAGCACGAGGCGGACCACCGGCGTCAGGTCCTTCATCGTGAACTTGGCTTCTTTCCGCATGATCGGGTTGGTGAACCAGAGCCCGGTGAACACCGCGATGATATGCGTGTCTCCTTTCTTCTCGTTCACGAGGTAGGCCATCGCGGTCGCCCCGCCGCCGCCGGTCTTGTTGACGACCTGCATGCGCACCGGCATCAGTCCTTCCTTTTCCATCGCGGCCGCGATGCCGCGCGCGAACACGTCGCCGCCGCCGCCGGGTCCGGTATGGGTCATGAACTCGATGGGCTTGCTCGGCTTGAAGCCCTGCGCGTGCAGCGGGGCCGCGGCCACCGCGAGCAGGAGCGCCGCGGCTAGAACTCCATATCGTGATTTCATGTTTTTTCTCCTCGGGTTAACTGCTGATGGCCTTGACGCGCAGGGCGTTGGCCTTCCGGAACAGCGGCGCAAGCAGTATGAGCACCGCCAAAAATAGCATTGTTGCCGACATCGGTCTAGAGACAAATATCGTGAGGTCTCCCTGCGACATCATCAGCGACTGGCGCAGCGCCCGCTCCATGATGTCGCCGAGCACGAAGCCGAGGATGAGCGGCGCAGACGGGTAATCGAGCTTGCGCATCGCGTAGCCCAGCAGCCCGAATATCGCCAGCATCCAGGTGTCGAACAGGCTCCCCGATACACTGTAGACCCCCACGATCGAGATGCCGAGGATGAACGGGTAGAGCATGTAGGTCGGCAGCCGCAGGATCTGCGCGAACAACGGGATCAGCGGGAGATTGAGAATCAGCAGCATGACGTTGCCGATGTACATGCTCGCCACCAGACCCCAGAACAGCGTCGGGTTGTCCTGGATCATGAGCGGGCCCGGCCGCAGCCCCCAGAGTATGAAGGCAGCGAGCAGGATAGCGGTGGTGCCCGAGCCGGGGATGCCGAGCGTCAGCAGCGGCACCATCGCCCCGCCGGTCTCGGCGTTATTCGCCCCCTCCGGCGCCGCGACGCCTTCAACCACGCCGGTGCCGAACTTCTCGGGATGTTTCGACACCGCTTTCTCGATGCCGTAGGAGATGAAGGAGGCGATCGTCGAGCCCGCGCCGGGCAGGACGCCGATGACGAACCCGACCAGGGAACCGTTGAGGAAGGCGAAGCGGCAGTCCTTGAGATCCCGCCAGGTGGGCAGGAGATTGCGCAACCCTTTCGGCGCCGGCAGCATCTGCGCGCCTTCCCGGACCTCCATGTTGCCGAACACCTCCCCCAGGGCGAATATGCCGATCGCCACCACGACGAAATCCACCCCGTCGAGCAGCTCGGCATGGCCGAAGGTGAAGCGCGAGGTGGAGGTGAAGAGATCGGTGCCCATGCCCGCGATCCACAGACCGACCAGCATGGCGAGCAGCGCCTTGATCATGGACTTGCCGGCAAGCAGCACCACCATCGCGAGCCCCAGGCACATCAGCGAGAAATATTCCGGCGAGCTGAATGAGAGCGCGAACCTGGCGAGCGGCGGCGCGACCAGCATCAGCCCGACCACGCCGAACGTCCCGGCGACGAAGGAGGCGATGGCCGCGATGCCGAGCGCCGCGCCCGCGCGCCCGCGCCGCGCCATCTGGTAGCCGTCGAAGCAGGTCACCACCGAGGCCGATTCGCCCGGCACGTTGAGCAGTATGGACGTGGTCGAGCCGCCGTACTTGGAGCCGTAGTAGATGCCGGCGAGCATGATGACCGCGCCCGTCGGTTCCATCTTGAAGGTGAGCGGCAGCAACATCGCGATGGTCGCGGCCGGCCCCAGCCCGGGCAGCACGCCGATCACCGTGCCGAGAAACACGCCGATGAAGCACCACAGCAGGTTGTACGGCGTCAGCGCAACCGCGAAGCCCTGCATCAGGTAGCCGAAGCCCTCCATGGCTCAGAATCCCAGCATGCCCGCCGGCAGCCCCACGTTGAGCGCGACGTCGAACAAGAGGTAGAAGCCCACCGCGCCGCCGACCGCGATCGCGGCCGCCTTGCCCAGCGGCTCGCCGTAGAGGAACCTCACGATGAACAGGGTGAAGAGCGTGAAAGCGACGATGAATCCGAGCACCTTCAGCAGCGCCACGCACGCCACCAGCACGGCCCAGGTCCCGAGCGCTCTTCCGACTTCGCTCGCCTTGGGCCGGGGCGCGTGGGCCAGAGCCTGACCGATGCTGGTGGCGATCAGCAGCGACGAGAGCGCCACCATCGCGATCCCGTACCACATCGGGAAGAACCCCGGTCCCGGACCGTCGGGGCCCAGGTATTCCCACTGCCGGGCTTCCGTGATGATGAAGATGCCGAGCGCGGCAAGCACCGCGCCGGACAGGACATCGCTGGTTTTGGCCATTAGCGGTCAGCGATCAGCTGTTAGCTACCGACAAATCGCTCAAACGGTCTGGCTGAGCGCCGATAGCTGAGAGCTATTTCCGCTTCTTGTAGCGCCCGCCCGGGACGATCTCTGCGATGGCGCCGCCGGGAGCGCGGAACTTGACGGGGATCACGCCCGGATCCGAGATGATCTCGCAGCCGTACTTCTTCAGATCGGCGGCGCGCGCGTCGACGTCATCCACCTCGATCGCGAAATGGTGTATGCACGGGCCCTCGCCCGCCGCCAGCGATTCCTTTGACCGCGTGCCTTCGTCGTACTTCATCAGCGTGAAATCAATGCCGCCGCCGTCGGTCATGTGGCGCGAGAGGTGGTCGCGCGTCTTCCGCGTCTCTACCTGCTTGAATCCAAACACTTTTTCATAGAATTCGGTGGACTTGTCGAGGTCGTCCACCTTGAGCGCGAGATGCACGATGCGGTTCATGTGCTGTCCTTTTTTCAGTTTCCGGATTCAAAGCCCGCTTGGACCAGCGCCGGGCGCGATAACGGCGCGACCAGCCGGGAGATGAAGGCCTTCGCGGCCTCGGCGCTCTCCGCCCGCGCCGCCAGCCCGGCGGAATAGACGGTCTTAACCTGCAGTTCGCCGGGCAGCGGGCCGGCATATGTTACACCCTTGTTGGCCAGGATCTCGGTGATTTGCGTGATGCCGAGCTCCCGGGAGCCCCTGCTCTGCGCCAGCCATTTCATCGCCGCGTAGCCGTTGGGGAAAAACTGCAGGCGGGGCTCGATCTGGCCCGCGATACCCAGCCGCTCGATCCCGCGCATCACCACCTTGCCGGCGGTGGCGGTCGCCGGGTCGGGGCAGACGATCCGCGTCGCCGCGAGCAGGTTGCCGCGCAGCGACTCCTCGCCGGAGACGTCGGGCAGCAGTGCGCCCTTGCGCACCGCCACGCCGGCGCCGACCGCCCCGAGGTCCACGCGCGAGCCCGAAACCACGTGACCCTGGGTGATCAGCTCGTCTATCAGTGCGCCGGTCAGTATGATGACGTCCGCCGGCTCGCCGGCGAATACGCGGGACTTCATCGCCCCTACCGCGCCGAATTTGGCCTCCACGCCGTGGCCCGTCTCGCGCCCGAACGCCACCGCGATCCGCTCGACCACCGCCTGCGCCGCGCCGGCGCTGAATATGCGCACCTCCGCCATCCGGGGGATGCTAGCACACGTGCGCAGCGCCACGCGGCGGAGTAAGCTGATGCGGATGAAGCAGATTCACGTCGCGAAACACGCGCCCGAAGCGCATCTCGTCAAGGGCTTTCTCGAGTCCAACGGCATCGCGGCCGTGGTGCGCGGGGAGTTCCTGACGAGCGGCTGGGGCGAGCTGCCGCTGGACGTGTGCGGCGTGTGGATCGAGGACGAACGGCAATACGACCGCGCGCAGGCGCTATTGGTCGCGTTCCTGAACGGCGACATCGCGCGCGAGATGCGCTCTCGGAACTGGCGCTGCCCGCAGTGCGGCGAGCAGCAGGAAGGTCAGTTCACCGCGTGCTGGAAATGCGGCGCGCCCCGTCCGGCGTGAGGGAAGGAAAACCCCGCGAGCATGTAATGCCCGTCTACACGGCGAGCCGCGACATCACCTTCCAGAGATCGCTCTTCGCCTCGAATCCCACGCCCGGCGCATCGAGCATCCGCACGTAGCCGTTTTCGACGGGAATGCCGTCGGCGAAGCCGCCGAAGGGCTGGAACACTCCCGGGTACGACTCGTTGCCGCCCAGCCCGAGGCCGGCGGCGATGTTGAGCGACAGCTGGTGCCCGCCGTGCGGGATGCAGCGGCGCGCCGACCAGCCGTGCTCCTTCAGCATCGCGAGCGTTCTCATGTACTCGACCAGTCCATAGGAGAGCGCGCAATCGAACTGAAGCCAGTCGCGGTCCGGGCGCATGCCGCCATAGCGGATGAGGTTGCGCGCGTCCTGCATCGAGAACAGGTTCTCGCCTGTCGCCATCGCGCCTTCGTAATGCTTCGCGATCTCGGCCTGGAGCCCGTAGTCGAGCGGGTCGCCGGCCTCTTCGTACCAGAACAGCTCGTACGGTGCCAACGCCTTTGCATACGCGATCGCCGTCTTGAGGTCGAAACGCCCGTTCGCGTCCACCGCGAGCTTCTCGCCGGAACCGACGAGCCCGATCACCGCCTCCACGCGCCGGATGTCCTCGGCAAGCGACTCGCCGCCGATCTTCATCTTGACGACCGAATAGCCGAGATCGAGGTAGCGCTTCATTTCGTCCTGCAGCGCCTTCAGGTTCTTGCCGGGGTAGTAATAACCTCCGGCCGCGTACACGAACACCCTGTCGTCGGCCTTTCCGCCGTTGTAGCGCTCGGCGAGCAGGCGATACAGCGGCTTGCCCTCGATCTTCGCGACCGCGTCCCAGATCGCCATGTCGAGCACGCCCACGGCGACCGAGCGCTCGCCGTGCCCGCCCGGTTTCTCGTTCGCCATCATGCATGCCTGGATCTTCCCGGGATCGAGGTTCTCCCCGGTGTCGTCGACCAGCGCTTCCGGATCGGCGCTCATCACGCGCGGGATGAAACGTTCCTTCAACAGCCCGCTCTGCGCGTAGCGGCCGTTGGAGTTGAACCCGTAGCCGACGACTTTGTCGCCGCCACGCACGACGTCGGTCACGACCGCCACTACGCTCGTGGTCATCCTGCTGAAATCGATGTAGGCGTTGCGGATCGCCGAGCCGATCGGGACGACGGTCTCGTGAATGGCGAGAATTCTCATCGAGATTTCATCAATTCCCGGGCGCGGTCGCGAAGAACGAATTTCTGGATCTTGCCGGTGGCGTTCCTCGGCAACTCGCCGAACACCACCCGCCTCGGCGCCTTGAAGTGCGCCAGGCGTTCGCGTAGGTAGGCGACCAGCTCGTCTTCGGTCGCCACTGCGCCGGACTTGAGGGTGACGAACGCAATGGGCACTTCGCCCCACTTCGGGTCCGGGCCGGCGACCACCGCGGCTTCCATCACCGCAGAGTGGGCGCATAGCGCGCGCTCGACCTCGATCGAAGCGATGTTTTCGCCGCCGGAGACGATGATGTCCTTGGCACGGTCCTTGATCTCCACGTAGCCGTCCGGATGCATCACGCCGAGATCGCCGGTCCGCAACCAGCCGTCGGGGATCGCCTTGCGGGTGGCGATCTCGTCCTGGTAATAACCCAGCATCACGTTGTTGCCGCGCAGCGCGACTTCACCCAGCGTCTTGCCATTCTCCGGCACGTCCTTGCCGTGGAGATCGACCACTCGCAGCTGCTGCGAGACCACGTTGCCCACGCCCTGGCGCGCCTTGATTCTCGCCTGCTCGCCGATTGTGAGCTTGCTCCACTCGCCGCGCCACTCGCAGATCACCGCGGGGCCGAAGGTTTCGGTGAGACCGTACAGGTGGGTGACATCCATGCCGAGCTCGGCCATGCGCTGCAGGATCGCCGGCGTCGGCGGCGCGCCGCCCGTCGCCACCCGCACCGTGTGCGCGAGCCTGGCCGCCGCCGGGTGCCACGCCAGCATGACGAGCACCGTGGGCGCGCCATTCAGGTGCGTGACGTTCGATTCACGAAGGTGCTTCCACACCACGCCGGGATCGAACTTGCGCAGGCAAAGATGCGCCGCGCCCGCGGCGGTCACGCCCCACGGGAAGCACCAGCCGTTGCAGTGAAACATCGGTAGCGTCCACAGGAAGGTGCTGTCGCATTCGAGCCGCGTTTCCATCGCCATCGCCAGCGCCTGCAGGTAGGCGCCGCGATGGTGATACATGACACCCTTCGGCTTGCCGGTGGTGCCGCTCGTGTAATTGATCGAGAGCAGCCCCCGCTCGTCGGTCACTGCGCGGTGGTAGGGACCGGAACCGGCAAGCAGGTGCTCGTACTGGTCGTCGGGGCGTCCCGCGCGCACCAGCCGCAATCCTCCGCCCGCCTGCGCGGCGATGTCGCGGGCAACTCCCTCGAATTCGTAGTCGTAGACCAGCACCTGCGCGCCGCTGTGCGCGACGATGAAGGAGAGGTCGGCCGCCGTTAGCCGCGTGTTGAGCGCCACCAATACCGCGCCCGCGAACGGAATGCCGTAGTGCGCCTCGAGCAGCACGTGCGTGTTGGGCGCAAGCACTGCGACGCGCCCGCCCTCGGCGATTCCCATGCCGCGCAGCGCGCCGCCGAGCCGCAGGCAGCGGTCGAGGAACTCGGCGTAGCTGAAGCGGCGCTCGCCGTCGATCACCGCGTCGCGGTCGGCGTAGACTTTCCCCGATCGCAGCAGGAAGGAAGTCGGGGTCAGAGCCTCGAAGGATGCCGTTGCGCTCATTTTCCGATTGGAACCCGATACCTGAGGTTACAGGCCTTGACCCTCAATACATACCCCCCTCATCCCTAGAAGATGTCTCCCCGCTCGTACTGCTTCGGCCAGGGGATCTTTGCCTTCAATGCCTTCGCCGCGTGCAGCGGCCAATAGGGGTCGTTCAGGAACGCGCGCGCCATGACGACGATGTCGGCCTGGCCGCCGGCGACGATCTCCTCGGCCATCTCGGGACTGGAAATCATCCCTACGGCGCCCGTGGCAACCCCCGCGCGGCTGCGGACTGCCGCCGCGAACGGCACCTGAAAACCGGGGCGCGCGTCGATTTTCTGGCGCGGGTCCACACCGCCGCTCGAGCAATCGATGAGATCCACCTTGCCGCCCGCCTTCAGCCGCTGCGCGAGCTTCACGCTCTCATCCAGGTCCCAGCCGCCATCCATCCAGTCGGTGCAGGAAATGCGCACGAACAGCGGCTTGTCGTCCGGCCACTCGGAACGCACGGCATCCACGACCTCGAGCAGGAAGCGCACGCGGTTCTCGAAGCTGCCGCCGTAACGGTCGCTGCGGCGGTTCGAGACCGGCGACAGGAACGAGGAGATCAGGTAGCCGTGCGCGCTGTGGAGTTCGATGATGTCGAACCCCGCCTCGCGCGCGCGCCGCGCGGACGCGGCAAATTTCCCGACGATCTCCGCGATCGTTCCCCCGTCCATTTCCCGCGGCACCGGCGAGCTCTCGCCGAAGGGCAGCGCCGAGGGTCCGATGATCGGCCACCCGCCCTGTTCCGGGGAAAGCCCCTTGCCGCCCTCCCACGGACGCGTCGTCGAGGCCTTGCGCCCGGCGTGGGCAAGCTGGATGCCTGCCACGGCGTCCTGCGCCTTCACGAACCGCGCGATGCGCGCCAATGCATCGCGCTGCGTGTCGTTCCACAGGCCCATGCACCCCGCGGTGATGCGGCCCCGCGGCTCCACGTTCGTCATTTCCACGAACACGATGCCCGCCCCGCCCACGGCCCGCGAGGCCAGATTCTGGAAATGCCAGTCGTTCGGCACGCCGTCAGTCGCCGAGTACTGGCACATCGGCGAGACCATGATGCGGTTGCGCGCCGTCACCGAGCGGAACGTGACCGGCCGGAAGAGGTGCGGGCTGGGTTGTGCTTTCGCGTCCATATTGCTCATGTCATCCGGGCCCGGCGCCGGCAGCGCGTATATCCTTCATCGCTCGCTTTTCCAGTCAATGCCCGCAATAATACAAGACATGAACCCGCCCCAGCGGAACGTTTCGGAACTGGCCGCCGCGCTCAGCGCCTATATCGCCGGAGCCGTGCGGAAACCGTTGCCGCGGGAAGTCGCTGCGCGCGCGAAACTCCACCTGGTGGACACGTTCGCCGCGATGGTCTCGGGGTCGCGGCTGCTGCCCGGAAAAAAAGCCATCGCCTATACGAAGTCACTGGGCGGCAAGCCGGAGGCGGGCGTGGTCGGCACGCGCATCGTTACTTCCGCCGCGAACGCCGCGCTCGCGAACGGCATGTTCGGACATGCGGACGAAACGGACGATACCCATCCGCCTTCTCTCACCCACCCGGGAACGAGCGTTCTGCCGGCCGCGCTTGCGATCGGTGAGCGCAACCGGCTTGCGGGACAAGTGGTGCTGCGCGCCGTGGTTCTCGGTTACGACATCTGCGCGCGCCTGCTGCTTGCGCTCAAGCCCATGCCCTTCCTGCGCTCGGGCCACCATGCCGGCGCGTTCGGCCAGCTGTTCGGCGCCGCCGCAACGGCCGGCGCGCTGCTCAAGCTCGACGCGCGCCGCGTGCGCTACCTGCTCTCGTATGCCGCGCAGCAGGCTTCGGGCATGTACACCATGTTCCGCGATCCCGAGCACATCGAAAAAGCCTATGCCATGGGCGGCATGCCGGCCCATAACGGCGTCGCTGGCGCATTGATGGTCGCGCACGGCTTTACCGGGGTGGAGGACGTTTTCTCGGGCGAGCGCGATTTTTTCTACACCTTCGCGCCGGAAGAAATCGACCGCAACGTAATGATCCGCGGGCTCGGCCGCGATTACGAGATTCTGCGCGGCGGCATCAAGCGCTGGCCGGTCGGCGGACCGATCCAGGGGCCGCTGCACGTGCTCCACGACCTGATCCGGCAGCACGGCATCGGGGCGCTGGACGTCGAGCGGCTCGTCGCGCGCATGCCGGACAAGGAACTCGAGATCGTCAACAACCGCGACATGCCGGACATCTCGGTGCAGCATCTGCTGGCGGTGATGCTGCTCGATGGCGGCGTTACCTTCGCCTCGGCGCACGATTTCAGGCGCATGAAGGACCCGAAGGCACTCGAGCTCCGGAAGCGCATCGAGGTGGTTGGCGATCCGGGTCTCACCGACGTGCAGCGCCGCTGGCGCTGCGTGATGGAAGTGAAGCTCAGGGACGGCCGCTCGCTCACCCACCAGACGATGGCGGCCAAAGGCAGCTTCGAGAACCCGCTGACGCCGGTCGAGGAAAACGAGAAGGCGCTCGACCTGATCGCGCCGGTGCTGGGCAAGGCCCGCTCCCTGGCGTTGCTGTTCACGCTCTGGAATTTCGATCTGCTGAAGGACGTGCGCGCGCTGCGCCGGCTCTACGCCAGGTAGCGCACGTCACTCGGCCTTGATGCCGGCGTCCTTGATCACCGCCGCCCATACGGCAGTTTCCGACTTGATGCGCGCGGCAAGCTCCTGCGGCGTGCTGGTTTCCACTTCCAGGCCCTGGCGCGACATCGCCTGCTGCACGTCGGGTAATTGCAGTGCCTTGATCGCCTCGATCCGTATCCGATTGACCACCGCCGCCGGTGTCCCGGCTGGCACTATGAATGCATACCACGAGCTCACGTCGAAGCCGGGAAAGCCGGACTCGGCGAGCGTCGGCAACTCGGGAGCGACTTTGGAGCGTTTCAGCCCGGTGGTGGCGAGTGCCTTGAGCCGCCCGGATTTCACGTGCGGCATGGAGGACGCGACGCTGCCGAAGAGCACCTGGGCTTCCCCCGACAGCACCGCCGCCGCGGCTGGCCCACCGCCCTTGTAGGCGATGTGCACCATGTTCACGCCCGCGCGCTTCTTGAAGAGCTCCGCCGCAAGGTGCAGCGGGCTGCCCACGCCGGCCGAAGCATAGTTGAGCGCGCCCGGCTTCACTTTGGCGAGCGCAATGAACTCCTTCAGGTTGCCCGCCGCGACGCTTGGATGTAGCACCAGGATGTACTGCGCGGTGGCGAGCAGCGTCACCGGCTGCAGGTCCTTCTGCACGCGGTAGGGCAGCTTGTAGAGGCCGGGGTTCACCGTGAGCACGGTGCTGAAGCCCATGAATACCGTGTGCCCGTCGGGATCCGCCTTCGCCACCGTCTCTGCGGCGATGTTCCCCGCCGCTCCCCCGCGGTTGTCCACCACCCAGGTCTGGCCGAGCGCGTCGCTCAGTTTGGGCGAGACGATGCGCGAGAGCGTGTCTGCGCCGCCGCCGGGCGCGAACGGCACCAGCAGCCGCACCGGCCGCGTCGGATACCCCGGCTCGGCGGCGAACGACGCCGTAACGAAAGCAATCAACGCAAGTAATACAGTGCAAAGACGATCAAGACCTGAGCGTGGAATCATGCTTCCCCCCGTTATTCCATCACTTCGCCACTTTAACCGGCCACCGTCAAGCGCACGATCTCGCCGGCATCAGCCATATCCTCGACCCTCCACAGCCGCTCCAGCAGCCGGTCCGTTTGCGCCGTCGAGAGCGCCGTCGCGGCAAGCCCGCGGAATTTCATTTCGACCTCGGCGTCGGACATCGGGTTGCGGTAATGGCCCTTATGGTACTCGACTGTCGCGGTATGGGTTGCGCCGGAGCGGGCGACGAGTTCGAGCTCGCACAGCATTGCCTCCGGCATGCGCCGGTCCGCCTCCTTTGACGCTTCGACCTTCACGCGTTTGGCCAGCGCGAGCAGCTTGGGGTCGCGCAGGTGCTGGTCGTCGAAATGATGCTCTTCGACGCCGCCGTGCATCAGCGCCACCGCTACCGTATACGGCATGCTGTGGTCGGCGGTCTCGCGGGTAGCCGGCGCCCATTTCTCCGGATCGCCCGCCATGAGCCGTATCGCCGTCGAGCAGGTGCGGATGCGCACTTCCGCGACTTCGTCTGCGTTCTTGATCTTCTCCCGCGCCTCCAGCGCCGCCTGCACCACGGTCTGCGAATACTGGCCGAGCGGAAAGCGCTTGATGCTGCATTCCATGATCTTGAACGGATGTCCGCGCCCGCCGAGCGCCGCGAGCTGGAACGGCTTGCGTGCCACCGCCTTGAAGTAGCCTCCCACGCCCTCGAAGATCGGCGACGGCCCGGTCATGCCGCGCGCGGCGAGCCTCGCGGCGAACACCGCGTTGCGGCTGGCGTTGGCATAGGCGCAGCCCTTCCACATCGAGACGTTGCCGATGCGCGTCTGGTAGAGCGCGACGTTGGGCGCGATGCCGAGGTTGAGCGCTTCGGCGATCTGATTTTGCGGCAGCCTGAGCAGCCACGCTGCGGCCGCCGTGCTCGCCATGGCGCCGACCGTCACGTGATCGAAGCCGAGCGGCTTCAGGTCCGCCTCGTCGCAGACGCGGCAAAAGACCTCGTAGGCGAGCACGGTCGCGGCGATTACATCCTTGCCGCTGCGGCCCGCCACCTCCGCGGCGGCGAGCACCGCCGCGATGCTGTCGCTCGGATGGCCCGATTCGCCGGTGCTGGTGTAGCCGTCGTTGAAATCGAGGAAGCGGATCATCACGCCGTTGGCGAAGGTCGCGAGCTCGGGGCTCGTGCGCCGGCCGCTCACCATTACCGTCGCCGGATTGCTGCTGGTGACGGTCCCGGCGATGTCGCGGGCGATTTTCGCGGGCTCGCTCGCGGCGCCCCCCAGCGCGCAGCCCACCGTGTCCACGATCAGCCGTTTCGCCTGCCGCACGACCTCCGCCGACAGGTACTCGTAGCGTAGTGCCGCTGCGTACGAGCTTAACTGTTCAACGATGGTGCCCTTGTCACTTGTCACTCGTCACCGATTTCAGCTGGCCACCGGATCGTCCACTTCGTCAGTCGCGCGCGGCGCGGGGAGAAAGTTGCGCACATCACGCTCCTCCCGCAGCCGCCAGGCGCGCGCGATCACCCGCTTCATTTCCGCCGCCGTCGCGCCGCCCGCGTGGGCGGCGAGGCGCAGCGCCTTGTCTTCCAGCTCGGCGCGCGTCAGCGTATTGTCGGGGTCGCCCCGCGGCGAGGTGATGCGGTGCTCGAGTTTGCTCCCGTCGCGTGTCGTGACGGTGACGCGCCCCATCCAGCGCCCGGGATAGGCGCGGTCGATCTCCGGGTCGAGCGCCATCTTCACCTTGTCGTGAAACGCGCGCAGCCGCGGGTCGCGCAGCGATGCGTCCGTGAAATCGGACAGGCCCGCACGCCCGTGTACCGCGATCTGCGCCAGCACGTAACCCATCGAGAACTTCGACTGGTGCACGGTTCGCGGGTCGGTGACAGGCCCCAGCACGTCGAGCGCCCCCTGGTGCACGTGCGCGGTGACCGCCGTCACGTCGTCAGCCCTGAGTTTGTGCGCCCGCATCAGCCCGAGCAGCGCATCCGCCGCCGGATGCGTGTGCCGGCACGATGCATGAAACTTGAAAGAGGTCTCCGCCAGCGCCCAGCGCGTGCCGAGGCCGGCGGTGAGCCGCGCGGGATCGGCGTCGCTCGACATGCCCGCCGCCATGCCCTGCTCGCCCTCGAGTATCCTCGACGCGCCGGTGAAACCATCGCGCGCGATGTGCGCCGCCATCAAGCCGTCGGCCGCGGCCTTCGCGGTATGCAATTGCTTGGAGTCCGCCGCGTCGCGCAGGAATTCCCACAGTCCGGCCGCCATCGTGCCGGCCGAGCCCAGCGCGTGCTGCAGGCGGACCGCATCGAGCTCGAGCAGCCGCGCCACACCCGCCGCCGCGGCGAGCTTGCCGGCGGTGCCGGTGGTATGGAATACCTTGTAGTGCGAGCGGCCGAGGAATTCGCCCACCCTCACACCCGCTTCATAGCCGGCGACAGCCGCGACGATCAAGTCCTTGCCCGCAGCGCCTGTTTCCTGGGCCGCGGCAAGCACCGCTGGAAACACCACCGTGCCGGGATGGAACACGGAGCTGTTGTGCAGATCGTCCTGTTCGACGACATGCGACGCGCCCGCATTCACCAGCGCCGCGAAAAACGGCGAGGTGTGCGCGCGCGTCGTCAGGATTTCGCACGGGCCGTCCGCGGGACCCGTCGAGGCAGTAAATATCTGTAATGCATTGACGGGACTGGAATTTTTCCCGGCGAGCGCCGAGGCGAACCAATCCAGGAACAGCTCTTCCGTACGCGCCACGACGGCTTGCGGCAACGCTTCGTACTTCAACTGCGCCAGAAATTCGCTCAACGCTCGCGTCGGCTGCCCGATAGTTTTTGAAGTTTTAGCCACGAATCACCCGTCACACCCTATCAGTCACGCTCATCAGTCACCGACTATACCGCGGCACCGGCGCGCAATGCCGCCACCTCCGATGCACCGTAGCCGAGCTCGGCGAGGATGTTCCCGGTGTGCTCGCCGACCGCCGGCACCGGGTCCATGCGCGCGTCGAAATCGGGAAACGTCGCCGGCGGCAGCAACGCCGGTATTCCCCCTGCGGGCGACCCGACCTCGCGCCACCGCTCCCGCGCCTTGAGCTGGGCGTGCTCCCACGTTTCTTCCGGCGTGTTCACGCGCGCGTTGGCGATGCCGGCGGCGTCGAGCTTCTCGATCACCTGTTCCGCAGTCAAGCCGGAAAATATCCCGTTGACGAGCGCCGTGACCTCGTTACGGCGCTCGTTGCGCTTGAAATTGCTGTCGTAGCGGGAATCGGTTGCCAGCCCCGACTGACCGAGCACCTTGGCGCAGAATGCCGACCACTCGCGCTCGTTCTGCAGCCCGAGCATCACATCCTTGCCATCGCCCGTGATGAAGCGCCCGTAAGGAACGATGGTCGCATGGTCCGGGCCGGTGCGCGGGGGCGCGGCCCCGCTGTAGTGGGAGTAATAAAGCGGGTAGCCCATCCACTCGCCGAGCGCTTCCAGCATCGTGACTTCCAGGCGTCCGCCCTTGCCCGTTTTTTCCCGGCGGTAGAGCGCGGTCAGTATCCCGGAGTAGGCGTAGACGCCGGTCGCGATATCGGCGATCGAGATGCCGACCTTGCTCGGGGTCTCCGGCGTGCCGGTCACGGACAGCACGCCCGCCTCGCTCTGCACCAGCAGATCGTACGCTTTTTTGGCCGCGTACGGGCCGCTCGCCCCATAGCCCGAGACGTCGCATACGATGAGACGGGGATGCCGCGCCAGCAGCCGGTCCGCCGCCAGGCCCAGCCGGTCCGCCGCGCCGGGTGCGAGGTTCTGGATGAAGACGTCCGCGCGCGCGATCAGCCTGGCCAGGATTTCCTTCGCCTGCGGATGCTTCACGTCGAGCGTCAGGCTCTCCTTGCTGCGGTTCAGCCACACGAAGTGGGACGACAGCCCCTTCACCGTGCGGTCGTAGTCGCGCGCGAAATCGCCGGTTTTCGGACGCTCGATCTTGATCACCCGCGCGCCGAGGTCCGCGAGCTGCCGCGTGGCGAACGGCGCCGCCACCGCCTGCTCCAGCGAGACTAC
>JACOVL010000073.1 GCA_016177355.1 Betaproteobacteria bacterium
CGCGCAGAACATCGTCAAGTGCGTGCGCCGCTGCGGGCTGGAGGTGCGCGACCTCGTCCTGCAGCCGCTCGCTTCCGCGACGGCGGTCATCTCCGAGGACGAGAAGGACCTGGGCGTCGCGCTGATGGACATCGGCGGCGGCACGACCGATCTCGTGGTGTTCACGCATGGCGCGATACGTCACACCGCGGTGATCCCGATCGCCGGCGACCAGATCACCAACGACATTGCGATGGCGCTGCGGACGCCGACCAAGGATGCCGAAGAGATCAAGGAGCGCTACGGCTGTTCGCTCTCGCAACTCGCCGATCCGCAGGAGATGGTGGAGGTGCCGGGGCTCGGCGACCGCGATCCCCGGCAGCTCTCGCGCAAAACGCTCGCGGAAGTGATCGAGCCGCGCGTGGAAGAGCTCTACTCGCTGGTGCAGACCGAGCTGCGGCGCAGCGGCTACGAAGAGTTGCTCTCCTCCGGGGTCGTGATCGCCGGTGGCTCGAGCGTGATGCGGGGCATGGTGGAGCTCGGTGAGGAAATCTTCCACATGCCGGTGCGCGTGGGTCGCCCCGGCTATAACGGGGCGCTGGCGGAATACGTGCGCCACCCGCGCCACTCGACCGGCGTGGGGTTGCTGCTCGCGGGGCTGCAGCAGCGCCGCCAGAGCGAGCTGGCGCGCATGCAGGTCGGCTCTCTCCAGCAGGTGCTGGACAGGATGAAAACGTGGTTTGCCGGCAATTTCTAATACTTTTTTGCTATTGCAATCGTTCACCCAGAGAAAGGAGAAACTTATGTTTGAGATCGTAGATGCGCAATCCCTGGAAGCGGTAATCAAGGTGATCGGCGTCGGCGGCTGCGGCGGCAACGCGGTCGACCACATGATCGCGCAGGGCGTGAAAGGCGTGGAGTTCATCTCCTCCAACACCGACGTGCAGGCGTTGAGGCGCACCCAGGCCAAGATCCAGCTGCCGCTCGGCACCAGCATCACCAAGGGGCTCGGCGCGGGCGCCAATCCCGAAGTCGGACGACAGTCCGCCATCGAGGACCGCGAGCGCATCGCCGAGACCATCGCCGGGGCCGACATGCTCTTTCTCACGGCCGGCATGGGCGGCGGCACCGGCACCGGCGCCGCGCCGGTGGTCGCGGAGATCGCCAAGGAGCTTGGCATCCTCACGGTGGCGGTGGTGACCAAGCCGTTTGCTTTCGAAGGCAAGCGCCAGCGCATCGCCCTGGAGGGCATCGAATTGCTGTCGCCCTTCGTCGATTCGCTGATCCTGGTACCCAACGACAAGCTGATGGAGGTTCTCGGCAACAAGGTGACGCTGCACGAAGCGTTCAAGGCGGCAAACGACGTGCTGCACGGGGCGGTCGCCGGCATCGCCGAGATCATCAGCTGCCCGGGCATGATCAACGTCGACTTCGCCGATGTGCGCACGGTGATGGCCGAGATGGGCATGGCGATGATGGGCTCGGCGAAAGCCGCCGGCGCGGACCGGGCGCGGCTTGCCGCGGAGCAGGCGGTGGCGTGCCCGCTGCTGGAAGACATCAACATCTCGGACGCGCGCGGCATCCTCATCAATATCTCGGCGAGCCGGGAGAGCTTCCTGTTGCAGGAAATGCACGACGTGATGGGCACGATCGGGGCGTTCGCGGCCGAAGGCGCGCACAAGATCGTCGGCACCGTGTACGACGAGACGCTGGACGACAGCCTGCGCGTGACCATCGTCGCGACGGGACTTGGCAAGCCGGCGGCGCGCCAGCAGAAGCCGTTGACCGTGGTCTCGGCCAAGACCGGCACCGACAATCAGCCGATCGAGGTGGATTACGGCGCGCTGGAGATGCCGGCGGTGATGCGCTCGAGGCGCAACCGCGACGCGACGGTCGAGGCGATGCGGCAATCGGGCGTGGAAATGCTCGACATACCGGCTTTCCTGCGCAAGCAGGCGGATTAGCGCCCGGCACCCAGCGCTCAGCTCAATCGATTTTGCACGGCAACCGGTCGGCATGCTAAACTGCACGCCTTAAAGGGCTGAAAATTCAAGGGATTCCGCTTGATCCAGCAGCGCACGCTGAAGAACATGATCCGCGCCACCGGCGTCGGCCTGCATACCGGGGCCAAGGTCTACCTGACGCTGCGCCCGGCGGCGGCCGACACCGGCATCGTGTTCCGCCGCATCGATCTCGACCAGCCGGTGGAGATCAAGGCCGAGCCGTACTCGGTCGGCGACACCCGGCTGTCCTCCTGCCTGGAGCAAGGGAATGTGCGGGTCTTCACCATCGAGCACCTGATGTCGGCCTTTTCGGGGCTGGGGATAGACAACGCCTACGTCGACCTGACCGCGCCCGAAGTGCCGATCATGGATGGCAGCGCCGGCCCCTTCGTATTCCTGCTGCAATCGGCGGGGATCGAGGAACAGAACGCGCCCAAGAAGTTCATCCGCATCGTGAAGCCGGTCGCCGCCGAGGACGGCGACAAGTGGGTGCGCTTCGACCCGCACGACGGCTTCAAGCTCACCCTGAGCATCGACTTCGATCACCCGGTGTTCGAGAAGATGCGCCAGTCGGTCACCGTGGACTTTTCCGCCACCTCCTACGTCAAAGAGGTGAGCCGGGCGCGCACCTTCGGCTTCATGCAGGACGTCGAGACCATGCGCGCCCAGGGGCTCGCGCTCGGCGGCAGCCTCGACAACGCGATCGTCATGGACGAGTACCGGATGCTCAACCCGGATGGCCTGCGCTACGAGGACGAATTCGTCAAACACAAGGTGCTCGACGCAATTGGCGATCTCTATCTGCTCGGGCACCCGGTGATCGGCGCTTTCTCCGGCCACAAGTCCGGGCACGCGCTCAATAACCAGCTGCTGCGCCGCCTGCTCGAGGACCAGCAGACCTGGGTGTACACGAGCTTCGAGCGGCCCGAGGATGCCCCGCCGTTCCTCACCTGGCAGCCGCAGACAGCGTAGCGCGCTCTGAGCGCGGTTGCTCAGGTCTTTTTGGCCGGGCGCCGGCGCGTCACCAGGCGGACCAGCGCGGACTTCAGGGGCGAGGGCGGAAGGGCATCCGACAGCTTTCCGAAATTCTTAACTGCATCAGTGGGTAATGCGCGCTTCGTGACATCGTTCCCGGCGCTGATTAGAGGCGCCTTTACTTGCACTTCCACCCGGATTCCAGTAACCTCAACGGCCCGTATCTGGAGGTGGAGTAACAGGCGCGGCGCGAGCTGCCTCAACTTGGCGGCGACCGCGGCGTTGTCGGCAAGAAGAAAAAGCGTTCCCCCCCGGTGGTTTTTGACCCGGGTTGCCTTGGAGAGCGCCGGAGGTACGGCTTCGAACAGCACCTGTTGCAGTTCCGCCAGGCGTTGCGCCTGCCGGGACAGTGCCTGGAGTTCGCCCGGGCTGGCAAGAAGATTTCCAATTCGGCGTGCAGGCATGCGGGTGTGACGGAAGGGAGACGATGAATATTATTCTAGTTTCCGGCAGGCTGGCCAAAGCCCGGACCATCAACCTGGGCCTGCCGCAGCTCGCCCTGGTTGGGATGGGCGCATTGACGACCGTCGTGGCGCTGGCGGCGGCGCTGAATTACATGGCGCTGCGTTTCGCCTCCGACTTCAACGTTCCTTACCTGCAAACCCTGCTGCTGTCGGCGCAGCAGCAGCAGCACGAGAAGACGCAGTCCTACCTGCGCGAGAACCTGAACGCCATGGCGGTGCGGCTGGGCCAGATGCAGGCCCAGCTGCTGCGGCTCGACACGCTCGGCGAGCGGCTCGCCAGGCTGGCGGGCTTCAAGCCGCAGGACCTCGCGTTCGGTGAAGTGCCGGGCCGCGGCGGCGCGGTGTCCTCGCTGCCCTCGCAGGACCTCACGCTCGGCGATTTCACCCGCCAGCTCGATACTCTGACGCGGCAGGTTGACGATCGCGGCGACAAGCTCGGCATCCTCGAGTCGCTGTTCACCCTCGACAGCGCGAAGAAAAAGCTGATTCCGACCATGCTGCCGGTGGAAGGCGGATGGTACTCCTCCAACTACGGCTGGCGCATCGACCCGTTCAACGGTCAGCGGGCGTTTCATGAAGGCATCGACGTGGTGGCCGAGACCGGCACCACGATACGCGCCGCCGCCGGCGGCGTCGTCATCTACTCCGACTTCCATCCTCAATATGGTAATATGATCGAGATCGATCACGGCAACGACCTGGTCTCGCGCTACGCGCACGCATCGAAGCGATGGGTAAGGGCGGGAGACGTCGTGTTGCGGGGCGCCAGGATCGCCGAGGTCGGAAAGACCGGCCGCGTGACCGGCACTCATCTGCACTTCGAGGTGCGCCAACGCGGCGCGCCGGTGAACCCGGCCCGGTTCCTGAGGTTGCCCGGTTGAATTGAGAAACAGGAATTCTCGAGGGGGTGGGGTGTGTTTCCCACCCCCTTTTGTTTAGTTGATGATCCAGACGATACTCAGGAAAATCTTCGGCAGCCGCAACGAACGGCTGCTCAAGCAGTACCTGCGGCAAGTGCGCGCCGCCAGCGCGCTCGAGCCGCGGATGCAGAAGATGTCCGACGCGAAGCTGCGCATGATGACGGATGAATTCCGCGCCCGCGTCCGCGATCGCCTCGCGAAGATACCCGGCAATGCCGACGGTGACGCCGAGCGGGCGCAGGGCCTCGCGCAGCAACGGGCCGCCGCGCGCAAGGAAGCGGTCGACGAGCTGCTGCCGGAAGCGTTCGCGGTGGTGCGCGAGGCGGGCCGCCGCGCGCTCAACATGCGCCATTTCGACGTGCAATTGCTCGGCGGCATCGCGCTGCATAACGGAAAGATCGCCGAGATGCGCACCGGCGAGGGCAAGACGCTGGTGGCGACGCTTCCCGCCTATCTCAACTCGCTGGCCGGCGAGGGCGTGCACATCGTCACCGTCAACGACTATCTCGCGCAGCGCGACGCCGACTGGATGGGCAGGATCTACCGCTTCCTCGGGCTGACCGTGGGCGTCAACCTCTCGCAGATGGAGCACACGCTAAAGCAGCAGGCCTATGCCGCCGACATCACCTACGGCACCAACAACGAATTCGGCTTCGACTATCTGCGCGACAACATGGTGTATCAGGTGTCCGAGAAGGTGCAGAGAGGGCTGCACTACGCCATCGTGGACGAGGTGGACTCGATCCTGATCGACGAGGCGCGCACGCCGCTCATCATCTCGGGCCAGGCCGAGGACACCACCGAGCTCTACGTCAGGATGAACCGGGCCGTGCCCCAGCTCGTGCGCCAGAAGGAGGAGAACGGGCCGGGTGATTTCTGGGTGGACGAGAAGGCCCACCAGGTGCTGCTCTCCGAGCAGGGCCACGAGCACGCCGAGGAGTTGCTGGAGAAGGCCGGAATGCTCGCCTCCGACTCCAGCCTCTACGACCCGGCCAACATCATCCTCATGCACCACCTCAACGCGGCGCTGCGGGCCCGCAACTTGTTCCACCGCGACCAGCAGTATGTGGTGCAGAATGGCGAGATCATCATCGTCGACGAATTCACCGGCCGCCTCATGCCCGGGCGGCGCTGGTCGGAAGGGCTGCACCAGGCGGTCGAGGCGAAGGAGGGCGTCGAAATCCAGAAGGAAAACCAGACGCTCGCCACCATCACCTTCCAGAACTATTTCCGCATGTACGGGAAGCTCGCCGGCATGACCGGCACGGCGGACACCGAGGCCTACGAGTTCCAGCAGATCTACAGCCTGGAGACGACGGTAATACCCACCCACATGAAGATGATCCGCGAAGACCGCATGGACCAGGTCTACCGCACCGCGCGCGAGAAGCACCAGGCGATCATCAACGACATCAAGGATTGCTACGAGCGCGGCCAGCCGACGCTGGTCGGCACCACCTCGATCGAGAACTCCGAGCTGCTCTCGGAAATGCTCAACAAGGAGAAGCTGCCGCACAACGTGCTGAACGCCAAGCAGCACGCGCGCGAGGCGGAGATCGTGGTGCAGGCCGGGCGGCCCAAGCTGATCACCATCGCCACCAACATGGCCGGCCGCGGCACCGACATCGTCCTTGGCGGCAATCCCGAACCGGAGATCAACAAGCTGCTGGCCGACGAGACCCTGGACGAAGCCGGGAAGAAGAAGAAAATCGAGGAGATACGCTTCGACTGGCAGAAGCTGCACAACCAGGTGGTCGCTACGGGGGGTCTGCACATCGTCGGCACCGAGCGGCACGAGTCGCGCCGCATCGACAACCAGCTGCGCGGGCGCTCCGGGCGCCAGGGCGACCCGGGCTCGAGCCGGTTCTACCTCTCGCTCGAGGACCCGCTGCTGAGGATCTTCGCTTCCGACCGCGTGGCGGCGATCATGGAGAAGCTCAAGATGCCGGAAGGCGAGGCGATCGAGCATCCGTGGGTGACGCGCTCGATCGAGAACGCGCAGCGCAAGGTCGAAGCGCGCAATTTCGACATCCGCAAGCACCTCCTCGAATACGACGACGTCGCCAACGACCAGCGTAAGGTAATCTACCAGCAGCGCAACGAGCTCCTGGAGGCTGCCGACATCACGGAGACCCTCGACGCGATGCGTGCGGACGTGGTGAGCGGCTACGTGAGCCAGCACATCCTTCCCGAAAGCCTGGAGGAGCAGTGGGACGCGGCAGGGCTCGAGAAGACGCTGGAAGCGGAGATCCAGCTCGGGCTGCCGGTCCGGCAGTGGCTCAAGAACGAGACGGAGCTCGACGAGCAGGATCTGCGCAACCGGATAGTCGAGGCCGCCCACAAGCTGTACCGCTACAAAATCAAGGATGTGGACCCGCAGGCGATCCGCCACTACGAGCGCGCGATCATGCTGCAGAGCCTCGACAGCCACTGGCGCGAGCATCTCGCCGCGCTCGACCATTTGCGCCAGGGCATACACCTGCGCGGCTACGCCCAGAAGAACCCGCAGCAGGAATACAAGCGCGAAGCGTTCGAGCTGTTCTCGATGATGCTCGAGATGATCAAGGCCGAGGTCACCCGCATCCTGATGACGGTGCAGATCCGCAGCGCCGAGGAGCTGCAGGCGGTCGAGGAACCCGAAATGCCGAAGAACGTGCAATACCAGCACCAGGAATTCGGCGGTGGAGATGCCCAGGTCGCGACGGATACCGAGGGCGATGTCGCGGTGGCCGAGCGGCCCCAGCCGTTCGTGCGCGAGGGCCGGAAGGTCGGGCGCAACGATCCCTGTCCGTGCGGCTCGGGCAGGAAATACAAGCACTGTCATGGTAAGCTGACTTAGGGCGCCGGGCTCCAGGCCAGGCGTGGCGGGGGCGGGCATGGGAAATAACACGGCCGACATGCAGGAAAGGCCGGCGCCGTTTTTCGACGGCGGCAATCCCGGTTCCCTGCTCAGGCTGTTCAGCCTGCTTTCCGTGCTGTCGGTCGTGATAATCCTGCTGCTGGTGGGTTACGGGGTCTATCGCATCTACAGCCATGAGATGATCCGGGAGGCGGAGCAAGCCGCGGTCGCCGTCGGCGAGGCGATCTTCGCGCAGGAGCACCGGGTGCTGCTCGCAGACGACGCCGGCGACAGCATGCGAATACAGGTGGCGCGTGAGAACTTCGCGGGGCTGGATGAACGGATGCGCAACTACCTGCGCCCGTTCCACATCTTTAAAATCAAGGTTTTCTCGCGCGACGGAGCAATCGCCTACAGCACCGATCATACGATCATCGGTCAGGTCGACAGCGGCAACGCCAAGCTCGAGCGGGTGCTGCGGTCGGGCGAGGTGATATCCAACCTCGAAAGCAAGGATGAGGTGCGCGACCTGGCCGGAGAGCAGCGCTTCGACGCGGATGTCGTGGAGACGTACCTGCCGATCAGGGCGGCCGGCAGAATCGTCGGCAGTTTTGAAGTTTATGTGGATGTGACTCCGACGCGCGCGCGTATTTTCAATGCGCTCGTGTTGTCGGCCGCAGTGCTGTTTTCGGTGCTGGTGGCGGTGTTTGCGAGCCTCTACGTGTTGATGAGGAAGGGCGCGCTGGAACTCAAGACGGCACAGGACGAATTGCGCAAGCTGGCCTCCACCGATGTACTGACCGGACTGTTCAACCGGAGATATGTGATGACGCGGGCCAGCGAGGAGTACTCGAGAGTCCGCCGCGAACGGAGCAGGCGCGAGAACAGCGGCAACATCAGCAACATCAGCTTTATCATGGCTGACCTCGACCATTTCAAGCGGATCAATGATAGCCACGGGCATCTCGTGGGCGACGAAATCCTGCGCGCCGTGTCCGCGAGGCTGCGCAGCGTCGCCAGAAACTACGACATCATCGGTCGTTACGGGGGCGAGGAATTCTTGATCGTGCTGCCGAATTCCGACCTGAAAGATGCGAAGCTCGCCGCGGAGCGCATGCGACGGGAAGTCGAGAGCGCACCCGTCAACGTGGGCGCGAACGCTTTCAAAGTTACGGTGAGCTTGGGGGTGGCGTGCTCCGTTCCCGGCGACGCGGACGAGTTTGCCGCCATTGCTCGCGCCGACCAGGCTTTGTACAAGGCTAAAGCTGAAGGCCGTAACCGGATGGCCTGGATCTGACATATCCGCCATGCTCACAGCGCAAGATGCGACTGCGTATGACGGCTCTCCAGCACGATATAATCGCCGCTCTGATTGATCTTAAAGCGGATGGCTGTCATGGCGGTGAATCTGTCGGCTCCGACGCCGGCATCGTTGTCTCCCGTGAAAGGTGTGGTTCTCGGTGTTGCGGAGGTGGGGATCCGCACGCCCGGTCGCAAGGACTTGTTGGTGATCAGGCTCGAAGAGGGCGCGCGGGTGGCCGGCGTGTTCACGCAGAACCGCTTCTGCGCCGCGCCGGTGGTGGTGGCGCGCCAGCACCTCACTCTGCTCGATCCGGAGGCTTCGATCCGGGCGCTGGTGGTGAACACAGGATGCGCCAACGCCGGCACCGGCAAGGAAGGCATCGCCGGCGCGCGCCGGACTTGCTCCGAACTGGCGCGGCTCCTCGGCTGCTCGGCGGCGCAGGTCCTGCCGTTCTCGACCGGGGTGATCATGGAGCCGCTGCCGGTGGAGAAAATCACCGCCGGGCTGCCGGCGTGTCTTGCGAACCTGCGCGAGGACAACTGGTTCGCGGCGGCGCAGGCGATCATGACCACCGACACCGTGCCGAAAGGCGCGTCGCGCCGCTTCACGGTGGGAAGCGCCACGGTCACCATCACCGGCATCGCCAAGGGCGCCGGCATGATCCATCCCAACCTGGCGACGATGTTGGGCTTCATCGCCACCGACGCGAAGGTGTCCCTGCCCGCGCTGCGCGCGGCGGCGGCCCACAGCGCGCGGCGCTCGTTCAACTGCATCACCGTGGACGGGGACACCTCGACCAACGACTCGTTCATGCTGATCGCGACCGGGCGCGCGGACATGCGGGAGCTCGCCGATGCGAAGGATGCTGGCCATGTGGCGCTGGCGGACGGCATCAGCGCGGTGGCTGTGGAACTCGCGCAGGCGATCGTCCGCGATGGCGAGGGCGCGACCAAATTCATCACCATCCGCGTGGAAGGCGGGCGCAAGGACGAGGAGAGCCGCAGGGTGGCTTACGCCATCGCGCATTCGCCGCTGGTCAAGACCGCGTTCTTCGCCTCCGACCCCAATCTGGGGCGCATCCTCGCCGCCGTCGGCAACGCCGGCATTTCCGACCTGGCGGCCGACAAGATCGATCTCTATCTGGACGAGGTGCCGGTGGCGAAGAACGGCGGTCGCCACCCCGGCTATCAGGAGGCCGACGGGAGCCGCGTGATGAAGAAGCCCGAGATCACCATACGGGTCGTGCTCAACCGGGGATCGGCCGCCGCAACGGTCTGGACTTGCGATCTGTCCCATGATTACGTCACCATCAACGCCGAGTACCGGACATGACCGACGCCGCCAAGCTCATCCGGCAGGCCGAAACGCTGCTCGCGCGGCTGGAGCGGCGGCTGCCCGCCGAGACGCCTGCCACCGACTGGGGCGCCTCCATCGCCTTCCGCTGGCGCGAGAAGAACGGCCGCGGCGTCATCGAGCCGGTCAGGCACGTGCACCGCATTGCGCTCCGCGACTTGCAGGGGATAGACGCCCAGAAAGCGCTGGTCGAGCAGAACACGCGACAGTTCGTCGCGGGCTATCCCGCCAATAACGTGCTGTTGACCGGCGCGCGCGGCACCGGAAAGTCCTCTCTCATCAAGGCGTTGCTCAACAAGTACGCCGGCAAGGGGCTGCGGCTGATCGAAGTCGAGAAGCACGACCTGGTGGACCTGCCCGATATCGTGGACCGCATCGCCGAGCGCCCCGAGCGCTTCGTCCTGTACTGCGACGACCTCTCGTTCGAGGCCGACGAACCGGGTTTCAAGGCGCTCAAGGTGGTGCTGGACGGATCGATCGCCGCGGCCTCGGACAACTGCGTCATTTACGCCACCTCCAACCGGCGCCACCTGATGCCGGAGTACATGCAGGAGAACCTGGATTACAAGCATGTCGGAGAGGAGATCCACCCGAGCGAAACGTCGGAGGAGAAAATATCGCTGTCCGAGCGCTTTGGCGTGTGGGCTTCTTTCTACCCCTTCGACCAGGACGACTATCTCAGGATCGTCGCGGTGTGGCTCGAGCACTTCAAGACGCCGGGCGTCCGTTCCGGTGAGGTGCAGCGCGCTGCGCTGCAGTGGGCGCTTCAGCGCGGCTCGCGCAGCGGCCGCGTCGCGTGGCAGTTCGCGCGCGACTGGGCAGGGAAGGCAAGGATGAAGGCGGAAGGCGAAAGGCGGAAGTGAAACCTGCCCCCCGACCTTCAGCCCCAAGCTTTCATCCCTCAAGCCGCGTAGAAGTTGTGGCGGCTGTCGTCCAACGCCCGGACGGCAGCTTTCTCCTCGGGCAGCGCCCCGCCGGCAAGGCCTACGCCGGCTACTGGGAATTTCCCGGGGGCAAGATCGAGCCGAACGAGGCGCCGCTTGCGGCGCTCGGGCGCGAGCTATGCGAGGAGCTCGGCATCGGCGTCGAATGCGCCTATCCGTGGCTTACCCGCGATTACGATTACGCGCATGCCGCCGTGCGCCTGCGTTTTTTCCGGGTGGTCAGATGGGCGGGCGAACTGCGCGGAAGGGAAAACCAGCGCTTTGCCTGGCAGTCGCCGGCTGCGATCGAGGTCGAGCCATTGCTGCCGGCCAACGCCCCGATACTGCGCGCGTTGAGGCTGCCGCCGATCTACGCTATCAGCAACGCCGCTGAATTGGGCGGGCAGGAGTTTCTGCGGCGGCTCGATCAGGCGCTCGCCCGCGGACTTAGGCTGCTGCAGGTGCGCGAGAAGCAACTCCCGACAGAAAAGCTGCGCCGCTACGCCGGCGAGGCGGTGCGCATCGCACGCGCCCATGGTGCGCGCGTGCTGGTGAACAACGATGTCGAGCTGGCGCAAAGCATAGGCGCCGACGGCGTGCATCTCACCGCCGCGCAACTCGGGCAGCTCACCCTGCGCCCGGCGCTCGAGCTGGTCGGTGCCTCGTGCCACGACGCCGATGAGCTCGCGCGCGCGCAGGCGCTGGGGGCGGACTTCGTGGTGCTGGGGCCGGTGCAGCCCACGCCCAGCCATCCCGGCGCGGCGGGCATGGGATGGGAAAAATTCGCGGCGCTGCTGCGGGACTGCACTTTGCCGGTCTACGCGCTCGGGGGAATGCGGCCGCCGGACCTGGAAACGGCGTGGCGGGCCGGCGCGCACGGCATCGGCATGATGCGCGGCGCTTGGCCGGCCTGACGGCCGGTCAGCTCGATCATGGCGCGGATTTTTTCGTTGCTTTTCGCCGCGTTCCTGGCGCTCGCCGCCGCCGCCCAGCCGCCATACCCCGAGATCACGACACGGGCCGCGGCGCTCGAGGCGCTCGAGCATGCCGATGCCCGCCACCGCCTCGCCGGCGTCGTCTATATCGGGCGCACCGGCCTCGCCGCCGACGGGCCGCTGCTGGTGAAACGCCTCTCCGACAGGGATCCTCTCGTGCGCGAGCTGGCCGAAGCGGGCGTCTGGCTGGTGTGGGGCCGCTCGGGCGACGCCGAGACCGACCACTTGCTCGCCGCCGGCGCCGAAGAGATGCGCGCCGGCCGCTACCCGCGGGCGATCGGGATTTTCAGCGAGGTGATAAAGCGCAGTCCGGACTTTGCCGAGGGCTGGAACAAGCGCGCGACCGCGTATTACCTCGCCGGCGACCTGTACAAGTCGCTTGCCGACTGCGACGAGGTGATGAAGAGAAACCCGCAGCACTTCGGCGCACTGTCGGGCTACGGGCAGATCTACGTCCGCCTGGAGGAGCACGAGAAGGCGATCGACTACTTCCGGCGCGCGCTCGCGGCGAATCCGAACCTGACCGATCTGGAGACCGTCATCCGGAGCCTCGAGGAGCTGGTGCGCGAGCGGCGAAGGCGCTCGATCTAGGGCTGCGGAAACAGTGATGACTGGCGAGTGACGTACGCAATACCACGCGCCCCTATTCGCGTGGAAGTGTCCGGCCGAAAAGCCTTTCGTTGTTCTCCGGGAATATGCGCAGCGGAAGACCAGCGGATTAAACCCTGGCCAGCTCCTGTTCGACTATGAAGTAAAGGCCTGACCTTGGAGCACTGGAGCATGCTTTCACGACGCTCGTTAGGCTTTCGAGTCAACGCCCAGTGTCCTGGCGCGTTGCCTTCCCAGAGGAGCCTGCGTTCTATGTCTGCCGGGAAAAGCCATGTCGAAGAATCACTCGAGCCACTGATCTTCACGATCCGCGGGCACCGTGTCATTCTGGACGCGGATCTCGCGCGGCTATACGGCGTGACGACGAAGCGCCTCAACGAGGCGACGAAGCGCAACCGCCAACGCTTTCCCGACGATTTTGCATTCCAGCTCACGCTCGGCGAGCTGACCGCTTTAAGGTCGCGATTTGCGACCTTAAATCTACAACCATCTGATTCCAATACCGAAAAATCGAACTGGTCGCAGTTTGCGACCAGTTCCAGCCGCCACCGCGGCGCGGTTTACCGGCCGTGGGCATTTACCGAGCACGGCGCATTGATGGCGGCAAACATCCTGCGCAGCGGACATGCCGTGCAAATGAGTATCTACGTGATCCGCGCGTTCGTGCGGCTGCGCGAGCAGATTGCGGCCAATGAGGCCATCCTCAAGCGTCTGGCTGAAATCGATAAGACCCTGCTTAGGCAAGACGTCTCGCTACGCGACATTTACCGCAAGCTCCTGCCGTTGCTGCAACCCTCGCCGGAACCGCCGAAACGGCGGATCGGATTCATTTCCGACGACTGACGCTCCCGGCCGTGCTGCGCGATTCTCACCCCGTACTCCTCGCGGAGCAGGCCCTTCTGCCTTCATCCTTCTGCCTTGACCGTACAGTCCCCTCGTGGGGCCTGGTAACTTGCTCTTGCGCGCCCAAGAGAAAGTCACCAGCCCTTCAGGGCTGAACCCGAATTATGGGGCGCGGGAAATTCAGGGTGCGGCCGGCGGTTCGCCCGGCGCAGCGTCCTCGGGTTGGTCGTTCGACTCCGTAACCGGCACCCGGTACTTCTCCGTGGCCCACGCGCCGAGGTCGATCAGCTTGCAGCGCTCGGAGCAGAACGGCCGGTACGCGTTCGCCTCCACCCATTCGACGGGCTTGCCGCAGCGGGGGCAGGAAACCACGCGGGCCGTGGCGCTCGTCACAGGTTGCAGAACGTCAGCTCGAACTCGACGTCGGTGTCGGCGGCCTTGGGGCGCTGCATGCCGAGCTGGGTAGTGAAGCGGATGTTGAGCGCGTACTTGTTGGCGCTGATCTCGGGCACGCAGTGGTACTCGCGCTTCAGGCGGATGCGCAGCATCTGCGAGATGCGCCCCGCCATCATCTGCTGGTACACGCCCTGGTAGGCGACCTGCGTGCTGGTCTTGCCGCTCTCGCGCAGCAGCCGCAGCACGATCGCGATCGCGTCGCGGATCGGCATGAACGGGCCCAGCCACAACTGCAGGTCGTGACGGTGCTGATCCGGGTTCTGCTGCAGCCAGTAGTGGTAGGACGGCAGGTCGAACTCGCAGACGCCGCCCGGGATATTGGTGCGCTGGCGTATGCTCATCAGCCATTCGTTGTCGCGCAGCTCCTGGCCGATCTTGCCCGAGGCCTGGAACAGCTTGGTGGAGGCCTGGTCGATCTGCCACAGCACGTTGTCGAGCGCGGACTCGGACACCTCGGGATTGTCGCGCAGCGCCTCCAGCGTGTGTTTCTGGCGCTCCAGTTCCTGCAGCAGGTCGGACTTGAGGTCGGCCCGGCCCGACACCTCCAGGATCTCGAAGATCGAGAGCAGCGCGATGTGGTGCTCGAGCGGCCCGTTCTTGTGCACGAAGTAATCCACGCGCTCGAACAGGTCTTCGAGCCGCAACAGCGTGCGCACGCGCTCGCTCAACGGATGCTCGTAGCTGATCACGCCGTCCAAGACCTGTTATCGATACGCCGGGGGCCCGGCGTTCCGGCCAAGTATTCACCAAGACCCGAAAAAAATAAAGGCCTTATTGATGGTTTTTAAGGCTGTACCTGCACCCATGCCGGTCACAACCGGCGCGCCCGCTCGAGGTATCCGGCGTGCAGATCCGCGACCTGGCGCCGGAGCGCATTCATGCCGCCGTCATTGTCGAGCACGTCATCGGCGTGCTTGAGCCGTTCCGCGCGCGGCAGTTGTGCCGCCATGATCGCGCTCACCTCCGCGGCCGGCATCCGGGTGCGGCTCATGGCGCGCGCGAGTTGCCGCCGCTCGCTGCAATCCACCACCAGCACGCGCTGGATGAG
>JACOVL010000094.1 GCA_016177355.1 Betaproteobacteria bacterium
GAGCGTGTCCGACATCTTCAGCGCGAGCGCTCGCGAGACGATGTCGGTGCCTCCGCCGGGGACGAACGGCACGATCAGCCGGACCGGCCGCGCCGGGTATTTTCCCTGGGCCTGCGCGCCGCCTGGCGCGAGGAGCAGTGCGAGTAGTGCAGCGGCGCAACTGGCGAGTTTGCTCATGAATTCCTCCGGTTATCCGTCAAGCAGTCTTGCGCTGCCGGGTCTTCGCGCCGGCGAGCAGCCCGAGCAGCTCGCGCACGGGGCGGCGCTCGATGTCGAAAGCGGCCTCGGCGATGGCGTCCACCGGCAGCCGCGGATTGATGCCGCGGAATTTCCCGACGACGCCCCGCGCGTCCACCGGGTTGGCGGTGGAGCCCAGGGGGTCGGGCACGTCCACGCGTACCCACTGTCCCCGGTCCTCGGCTGCGACCCAGGCGGAGAACCGCGCGGGGTAGAGCCGGTCGAGCTTGCCGTCATGCTCGCATACGATGCGCCCGGCGAGCCCGGCCAGCACGGGATCGGCGATTTTCTCATCGCTGAATTGCGGCGGCAGCGCGCCGCCCTCCATCAACGCCGCCGCGACCACGTAGCGCAGGCTCATCTGCGCGTTCAAGGCGCTGCCCGGCTGGTAGTCGAAGCCGCACTGCACGTCCACCACCTTCGCCATGCCGAGCCGCACCGGGCGCTTCGCGTCCCACGGCGTGCCGAGCCTGCGGCGCAGCTCCAGCGCTGCGTCCACGTACGAGTGCGTGCTGCCGCAGCAGGAATATGGCTTGATCGAGGTTGCGTCGAGATGAAACACGGCGCCGAGGTCGCGCGTGAGCGGCGCGGGGTCGGATGCGTCGGAATACGCCTTCAGCACGCCGCCGTCGTGGAATTCGTAGATCTGCGTCGGCCCGGTGAAGCCGAGCGCGGCGAGCTCCGCGGCCAGCACGCCGGAGTGCGCGGCTTTGCCGGCGTGGAGGCGCTTGCTCATCGTGCCGTCGGCGTTGAACGCCCACAACCCCGCGCCCTGCGTGCCGGCGAGCCCGAGCGCCCACGCGGTCCGTTCCTCGTCGAGCCCCATCAGGGACGCGCATGCCGCGGCGGCGCCGAACGGGCCGCATACGCCGGTCAGGTGCCAGCCGCGCAACCGTGCCGCCGAAGGATTGAGCGCGAGGCTCGAGCGGATCATCACTTCGTAGCCGGCGGCGATCGCGGTCACCAGCCGCTCGCCGCTCGCGCCGAGCTTTTCCGCCATCGCGACCGCGGCGGGGATCACGGCCGCGCCGGGATGAAGCTTGGCCTGGTGGTAATCGTCGAGCTCGAAGGCGTGGACGGCGGTGCCGTTGACGAGCGCCGCGTCCGCCGCGCGGAGCGTGGGCGCCGCCTCGCCCCACACGGTCGCTTCGCCTTTCGCGGGCGCGGCGGCTCTCGCCCATTGCAGCAGCGTTTTCGCCCACGGCGTCGCGTAGCCGTAGACGCCGCAGCCCAGGGTGTCGAGCAAGACGATGCGCACCACTTCTTTCGTGCGCGTTGGAAGGTCCCCGTACTTCAGGCCCGATACCCAGCGCGCGAGCTCGCGCGTCGGCGCGCGGGTTGTTTTGCGTTCGGAGTTCAGCATATGGTCCTCTCCGGTAGCGTAGGGTGCAGTGTAGCGCGTATTCTACCCACCTTTCCTGCGGAAACATCGAGGCATTCAATGGATTACGACGTGATAGTGGTCGGCGGCGGCAATGCCGCCTTCGCCGCCGCGGTGTCGACGAAGGAAAACGGCGCGCAGCGCGTGCTCGTCCTCGAAAAGGCGCCGAGGGAAAAGCGCGGCGGCAACACGCACTTCAGCGGCGCGGTGTTCCGCTTCATCTACGACGACGTATCGCAGCTCGACCGCTTCGTCCCGGCCGCCGAAAAAGACTATCCGGGCTTTCACAAGGGCGTCCAGCCGTATCCCGTCGAGGTGTTCCGCGAGGACCTGATGCGCGTCACGCAGGGGCGCAGCGATCCCGAGCTCGCGGCTCTCCTCATCGGCAACTCCTACGACACGATGTGCTGGCTGCAGGACACGGGCAAGCACCATTTCGAGCTCGCGGTCTCGGTCATGGGTGTCAAGGTCGGCAACGAAGTCAAGTGGCCGCGCGGCGCGATGATCCGCACGGTGCACGAGGGCGTGGGCCTGTCGCAGACCTGGTTCGAGACCGCGGAAAAGATGGGCATCGAGATCCGTTACGAGACCGGCGCGCAGCGGCTCGCGCAGGCCGGGAGCGGGCGCGTGACCGGCGTCGTCGCGCGCGGCCCCGACGGCTTCGCGACGTTCAGCGCGAAGGCGGTGGTACTGGCGTGCGGCGGCTTCGAGACCAACCCGGAATGGCGGCTGCGCTACCTCGGCGCGCCGTGGGACCACGCCAAGGTGCGCGGTTCCAACTTCAACTACGGCGACGGCTTGAGGATGGCGCTCGACATCGGTGCGATGCCGTGGGGCCACTGGAGCGGCTGCCACGCGACGCCGATCAACGCCGAGGCGCACGACTACGGCGTGCAGAACCTGACCGACAAGACCAATCGCCTGTCGTATTTCCTGGGCGTGATGCTGAACGTCGAGGGCAGGCGCTGGGTGGACGAGGGCGCCGACATCAATTCGTTCACCTACGCCAGGTATGGCGGGCTGATCCTCAAGCAGACGCGGAGCCTCGTCTACCAGGTCTTCGATTCCAAGGTGTTGCATCTCCTCGAGCCGCGCTACTCGACGAGCGAGCCGCTCAAGGCGGACACGCTGGAGGGGTTGGTGAAGCAATTGCAGGTGGACCAGACGCAGGCGCTGAAGACGTTGAAGGAGTACAACAACGCGGCCGGCCGCGGCGGGCCGTTCAATCCCGCGGTGCTCGACAGGCTGCACACCGAAGGCATCGAGCCGAAGAAATCCAACTGGGCGCTGAAGCTCGACACGCCGCCGTACGTCGCTTATCCCGTGACCGGCGGCATCACCTTCACCTTCGGCGGTCTCAAGGTCACCCGGGACGCGCAAGTGGTCGCGACCGACTGGAAGCCCATCCCCGGCCTCTACACTTGCGGCGAGATGGTGGGCGGGCTGTTCCATTACAACTACCCCCTCGGCACCGGCCTCATGTCGGGCGCGGTATTCGGCCGCATCGCGGGACGCAGCGCCGCCCGCGCCTGAGCGCGAAGCGTCCTGATAAACTTGTCGCCGGGGGTAAGCCGGTGGCAAAACAGAAAATCAACCTGGCCGTGCTGTTCGCCGATGTCAGCGACAGCACGCGCCTCTACGAGGCGATCGGCGACACCGCGGCCTTCGGCAACGTGCGCGAGGTCATCGACTCGCTGAAAGGCGTCACGGCGGCGTTCAACGGGCGCATCGTGAAGACCATCGGCGACGGCCTGATGTGCGCGTTTCCGGATGCGGATGCGGCGGCGAGCGCGGCCGCCGAGATGCAGTGCCAGATCGCGCGCCGCGCGCCGCTGAAGGAAGGCAAGAAACTCACCATCCGCGTCGGCTTCCACTTCGGCCCGGTGATCCAGGACGGCGAGGACGTGTTCGGCGACAGCGTGAACGTGGCCGCGCGCATGGCGGGGCTCGCGCTCGCCGGCCAGGTGATCACCACGAGCGATACCGTCGCCGTGCTGTCCTCGTCATTGCGCGACGTCATGCGCCAGATCAACGCGCTGCCGGTGAAAGGCAAGGCGGAGGAGATCGAGGTCCACGAGCTGATGTGGCAGGCGAGCGTGGATCGCACCGTGATCCCGGGCCGCGCCGCGCCGTCCCCGGTATCGAGGCCGGGAGCAGGCCCGGGCATGAAGCTCGTTTACCGCGAGCGCGAGATCGTCGTGAAGGAAACCGTCTATCTCGGGCGCGACGACAGCAACACGGTGGTCATCGCCGATGCGATGGCGTCGCGCCGGCACGCCAGGATCGAACTGCGCGGGGCCAAGTTTGTGCTCGTGGACCAGAGCAGCAACGGCACCTTCGTCACGCTCGGCAACAATACGGAGCTGCGGCTGCGGCGGGAAGAGGTGATCCTCTACGGCAGCGGCGCCATCGCCTTCGGCCACAGCGCCGCGGATGC
>JACOVL010000006.1 GCA_016177355.1 Betaproteobacteria bacterium
AGTGCAAAGTTGACCGCATTTCCCGGCAATTCTGCACTTTGCACTTTGCGTTTTGCACTGGAATTATCGGCCGACGTGGTGGAATTGGTAGACACACCATCTTGAGGGGGTGGCGGCGCAAGCCGTGTGAGTTCGAATCTCACCGTCGGCACCACTGATAAGGAACCAGGAACAGGCTGAGGACATGCTCGAAAACTACTTTCCCGTCCTGATGTTCATCCTGGTCGGCGCCGCGGTCGGGGTGGTCCCGATCGTCCTCGGCGGCGGGCTGAGCCGCCTGCTCGGCGTGCACCGCCCGGATCCCGAGAAGCTCTCGCCCTACGAATGCGGGTTCGAGGCGTTCGAGGACGCGCGCATGAAGTTCGACGTGCGCTACTACCTGATCGCGATCCTGTTCATCCTGTTCGATCTCGAGATCGCGTTCCTGTTCCCGTGGGCGGTCGTGCTGCAGGAGATCGGCTTCTTCGGTTTCATGGCGATGGTGGTGTTCCTCGCCATCCTCGTCGTCGGCTTCGTCTACGAGTGGATGAAGGGCGCTTTGGAGTGGGAATAAGGCGGGGTGATTTATGGGCGCAATCGAGACCATCACTGAAAAAGGTTTTGTCACCACCACCGCGGACGCCCTGATCAACTGGACGCGCACCGGGTCGCTGTGGCCGATGACGTTCGGGCTCGCGTGCTGCGCCGTGGAGATGATGCAGGCGGGCGCCTCGCGCTACGACCTCGACCGCTTCGGCATCGTGTTCCGCCCCAGCCCGCGGCAGTCCGACGTCATGATCGTCGCCGGCACGCTGTGCAACAAGATGGCGCCGGCGCTGCGCAAGGTCTACGACCAGATGGCCGAGCCGCGCTGGGTGATCTCGATGGGCTCGTGCGCCAACGGCGGCGGCTACTACCACTACTCGTATTCGGTGGTGCGCGGCTGCGATCGCATCGTGCCGGTGGACATCTACGTGCCCGGCTGCCCGCCCACGGCCGAGGCGCTGCTCTACGGCATCATCCAGCTGCAGAACAAGATCAAAAGAACCAATACGATCGCTCGGTAGAAACCTCGCCCGGACGATCTCTCGATGACCACCCGTCTCGAAAACCTGACCGCCGCCCTGCAGTCCGCGCTCGGCGACAAGCTCGCCGGCGCCGGCACGGCGCTGGGCGAGGTCACCATCGTCGTAAAAGCGGGGGACCTGCTCGCGGCGACGGCGGTCCTGCGCGATGCGCCCGAACTGAAGTTCGAGCAGCTGATTGATTTGTGTGGCGTGGACTACCGGGATTACGGCGAGGGCGCGCACGAGGGCCCGAGATTCGCGGTGGTCTGCCACCTGCTGAGTCTCGCGCACAACCGGCGGCTGCGGCTACGCGCGTACTGTCCCGACGACGAATTTCCGGTGGTGGATTCGGTCATCGGCGTGTGGCCGTCGGCCAACTGGTACGAGCGCGAGGCTTTCGATCTCTACGGCATCATGTTCACGGGGCACCCGGATCTTCGCCGCATCCTCACCGATTACGGCTTCGTCGGGCATCCGTTCCGCAAGGATTTCCCGCTTTCGGGCAACGTCGAGATGCGCTACGACCCGGGCGAGCAGCGCGTGATCTACCAGCCGGTGACCATCGAGCCGCGCGAGATCGTCCCGCGCGTCGTGCGCGTGGAGAACTACGCCGACAGCGAAGGGCCGCGCAAGGGCTGACATGGCCGAAATCCGCAACTACACGATGAACTTCGGGCCGCAGCATCCGGCGGCGCACGGGGTGCTGCGCCTCGTGCTCGAGCTCGACGGCGAGGTGATCGAGCGCGCCGACCCGCACGTCGGCCTGCTGCACCGCGCGACCGAAAAGCTCGCCGAGCACAAGACCTTCATCCAGTCGGTGCCGTACATGGACCGGCTCGACTACGTCTCGATGATGGCGAACGAGCACGCCTACGTGCTGGCGATCGAGAAGCTGCTCGGCATCGAAGTGCCGGTGCGCGCCCGCTACATCCGCGTGATGTTCGACGAGATCACGAGGATCCTCAACCACCTGCTGTGGCTCGGCGCGCACGGCCTCGACATCGGCGCGATGACGGTGTTTCTCTACTGCTTCCGCGAGCGCGAGGACCTGATGGACTGCTACGAGGCGGTCTCCGGCGCCCGCATGCACGCGGCCTACTACCGTCCCGGCGGCGTCTTCCGCGACCTGCCGGAGCGCATGCCGCAGTACGCGGCATCCAGGATCCACAGTGAATCCGCGGTGCGCGGGCTCAACCGGAACCGCCAGGGGTCGCTGCTCGATTTCATCGAGAACTTCACCGAGCGTTTTCCGAAGTGCGTTGACGAATACGAGACGCTGCTCACCGACAACCGCATCTGGAAGCAGCGCACCGTCGGCATCGGAGTGGTGTCGCCGGAGCGCGCCAAGGCGCTCGGCTTCACCGGCCCGATGCTGCGCGGCTCGGGGGTGGAGTGGGACCTGCGCAAGAAGCAGCCGTACGAAGTCTACGACCGGGTGGAATTCGACATCCCGGTGGGGGTGACCGGCGACTGCTACGACCGGTATCTGGTGCGCGTCGAGGAGATGCGGCAATCGAACCGCATTATCCGGCAGTGTATCGAATGGCTCAGGAAGAACCCGGGGCCGGTGATGGTGGACAACTACAAGGTGGCGCCGCCCTCGCGCGTGGCGATGAAGACCAGCATGGAGGAGCTGATCCATCACTTCAAGCTCTTCACCGAGGGCATGCACGTGCCGGCGGGCGAGGCCTACGCGGCGGTCGAGGCGCCCAAGGGCGAGTTCGGCATCTATCTCGTCTCCGACGGCGCCAACAAGCCGTACCGCTTGAAGGTCCGCGCGCCGAGTTTCCCGCATCTCGCGGCCCTCGACGAAATGTCGCGCGGCCACATGATCGCCGACGTGGTGGCGATCATCGGCACCCAGGACATCGTGTTCGGGGAGATCGACCGGTGAACGCGCCCTCGGTTCTCTCCACGGTGCTCTCGCCCGCGGCGCTGGCGAGGATAGACCAGGCGGCCGCGAAATATCCGCCCGACCAGAGACAGTCGGCGGTGATGGCGGCGCTCACCATCGCGCAGGACGAGAAGGGCTGGCTCTCGACCGGGACCATGGACTTCGTCGCCGGCTACCTCGGCATGCCGCCGATCGCGGTCTACGAGGTCGCCTCGTTCTACACCATGTACGACACCCGGCCGGCCGGCCGGCACAAGATCACGATCTGCACCAACCTGCCGTGCGCGCTGCAGGGCGCGAACGTCGCCGCGGAGCACTTGAAGAAAAAACTCGGCGTCGGCTTCAACGAGACCACCGCCGACGGCATGGTCACGCTCAAGGAAGGCGAGTGCCTGGGCGCTTGCGGTGACGCGCCGGTGCTGCTGCTGAACAACAAGAAGATGCTGTGCGCGATGACGCCCGACAAGCTCGATCAGCTCCTGCAGGAGTTCAAGTAATGGGACTGCCCGTTCCCCCGTTCGCCACCGACCTCTTCGGCCCCGAGGCGATCATCATGAAGGGGCTCGACGGCCTCAACTGGCGGTTGAAGGACTACGAGGCGCGCGGCGGCTACGCGGCGCTGAAGAAAGTGCTCGCGGAAAAGATCGCCCCGGAGGCCATCATCGCCGAGGTGAAGAAATCCGCGCTGCGCGGGCGCGGCGGCGCGGGCTTCCCGACCGGGCTCAAGTGGAGCTTCATGCCGCGGCAGTACCCCGGGGCGAAGTACCTGGTGTGCAACTCCGACGAAGGCGAGCCGGGCACCTTCAAGGACCGCGACCTCATGCGCTACAACCCGCACAGCGTGATCGAGGGCATGATCATCGGCGGTTACGCGATGGGCATACCGGTCGGCTACAACTACATCCACGGCGAGATCTGGGATGTTTATGAACGGTTCGAGGAGGCGCTCGCGGAGGCGCGCGCCGCGGGCTATCTCGGCAGGAACATCCTCGGCAGCGGTTTCTCCTTCGAGCTGCACGCCCACCACGGCTACGGCGCCTACATCTGCGGCGAGGAGACCGGGCTGCTGGAATCGCTCGAAGGCAAGAAGGGCATGCCCCGCTTCAAGCCGCCGTTCCCGGCGAGCTACGGGCTCTACGGCAAGCCCACTACGATCAACAACACCGAGACCTTCGCCGCCGTGCCGTGGATCATCCTCAACGGCGGCGAGGCGTTCCTCAACCTGGGGCGGCCCAACAACGGCGGCACCAAGATCTTCTCGGTGTCGGGAGACGTCGCGCGCCCCGGCAACTTCGAGATGAGGCTCGGCACGCCGTTCGCGAAGCTCCTCGAGATGGCGGGCGGCATGCGCCCCGGGCATAAATTGAAGGCGTGCATCCCGGGCGGGTCCTCGATGCCGGTGCTGCCGGCCGGCATCATGATGAAGACCGACATGGACTACGACTCGATCGCGAAGAGCGGCTCGATGCTCGGCTCCGGCGCGGTCATCATCATGGACGAGACGCGCTGCATGGTGCGGAGTCTCCTGCGGCTCTCGTATTTCTACTTCGAGGAGTCGTGCGGCCAGTGCACGCCGTGCCGCGAGGGCACCGGCTGGCTCTACCGCATGGTGGAGCGCATCGAGCACGGCAAGGGCCGGATGGAGGACCTCGACCTGCTCACCAACGTTTCCGACAACATCGCGGGGCGCACCATCTGCGCGCTGGGCGACGCCGCCGCGCTGCCGGTGAAGAGCTTCATCAAGCACTTCCGCGACGAGTTCGTCCACCACATCGAGCACAAGCGCTGCCTCGTGCCCGACTATCTGTAGTGCAGAGGGCAAAGTGCAGAATGCAGAATGAAGAGCGCTAGATGCTAGAGATCGAGATAGACGGCAAGCAGATGGAAGTGGCGGACGGCGCGACGATCATGGACGCCGCCAACCAGGCGGGCATCTACGTCCCGCATTTCTGCTACCACCACAAGCTCTCGATCGCCGCCAACTGCCGCATGTGCCTGGTGCAGGTGGAGAAGGCGCCGAAGCCCCTGCCGGCGTGCGCGACGCCGGTCACCAACGGCATGAAAGTCCACACGCACTCCGACGCGGCGATCAATGCGCAGCAGGGGGTGATGGAATTTCTCCTTATAAATCATCCACTTGACTGTCCGATCTGCGACCAGGGCGGGGAATGCCAGTTGCAGGACCTGGCGGTGGGATACGGCGCGAGCGGCTCGCGCTACGAGGAGCCGAAGCGCGTCGTCGTCAACAAGGACCTCGGACCGCTGATCGCCACCGACATGACGCGCTGCATCCACTGCACGCGCTGCGTGCGCTTCGGCCAGGAGATCGCCGGCGTCATGGAACTGGGCATGATCGGCCGCGGCGAGCACGCCGAGATCATCACGTTCGTCGGCAAGACCGTGGACTCCGAGCTCTCCGGCAACGTGATCGACCTCTGCCCCGTCGGCGCGCTCACCTCCAAGCCGTTCCGCTACACCGCGCGCACCTGGGAGCTGACGCGCAAGCCCTCGGTCTCCCCGCACTGCGGCCTGGGCGCCAACCTCACCGTGCAGGTCAAGCAGAACCGCGTGATGCGCGTGCTGCCGCGCGACAACGAGACGATCAACGAATGCTGGCTTTCGGACAAGGACCGCTTCTCGTACGAAGGCCTCAATTCCGAGCAGCGGCTCGCGCGGCCGATGCTGAAGCAGGGCGGGGCATGGAAGGAGGTCGAGTGGCAGGCCGCGCTCGACTTCGTCGCGAAGGAGCTGAAGCGCATCCGCGACCAGCATGGCGCGGAACAAATCGGGGCGCTCGCCACGCCGCACCAGACGCTGGAGGAGTTGTACCTGTTGCAGAAACTCGCGCGGGGCCTGGGCTCGGGCAACGTGGACTTCCGGCTGCGCCAGTCCGATTTCAGCGCAGACGGCAAGCTCGCGGGCGCGCCGTGGCTCGGCATGAAGGTCGCGGACATCGGCAAGCTCGACCGCGTGCTGGTGGTCGGCTCGACGCTGAGGAAGGACCATCCGCTCATCGCGCACCGCCTGCGCCAGGCGGCGAAGCGCGTGACGCAGTTGAACTTCATCAACCCGTTCGACGACGACCTGCTGATGCGGGTCGCGCACAAAGCGATCGTCGCGCCTTCCGCCATGCCCGACCTGCTGGCGCAGGTGGTGAAGGCCGCGGCGCAGGCGAAGAATACCGTGGTGCCGGCCGCGGCGGCGGGCGCGACGCTCAGTGACGTGACCGGCGATGCGGCGCAGCGCATCGCGGGCAGCCTCGCTTCCGGCAAAAGCGCCGCGGTATTTCTCGGCAACCTCGCGCAGCACCACCCGCAGGCGGCGCGGCTGCATGCGCTGGCGCAGGAACTCGCAGCGCTCACCGGCGCGCGCCTCGGTTTCCTCGGCGAAGCCGCGAACAGCGTCGGCGGCTATCTCGCCGGCGCGGTGCCGTTCGGCGCGACCTCCGGCATGAACGCGGCGCAGATGCTGGCGCAGCCGCGGAAGGGCTATCTGCTGCTCGGCGTCGAAGCCGAGCTCGACACCCACGACCCGCAACAGGCGGTCACGGCGATGAAGGCCGCCGAGCTGGTGGTCGCGATGAGTCCCTATCAGCACCACGCGCTCGACTACGCGCACGTGCTGCTGCCGGTCGGACCGTTCACCGAGACTTCCGGCACCTATATCAATACCGAGGGCACGGTGCAGAGCTTCAACGGCGTCGTCGGCCCGCTCGGCGAAGCGCGCCCGGCGTGGAAGGTGCTGCGCGTGCTCGGCAACCTGCTGGGGCTCGCCGGTTTCGAGTACGACAGCCCGGAGGAGATCCGCCGCGAGGTCCTGCGCGACGGCGCGGGCGTTGCGGGCAGGCTCGATAACCGTCTCGGCGCGGTCTCCGTCGCCGCCGCGACAGCGGAGGCGGCCGGCATTCAGCGCATCGCGGAAGTGCCGGCCTACGCGGCCGACTCAATCGTGCGCCGCGCCCGCTCGCTGCAACAGGCGCGCGACGCCGCGCCTCCCGTCGCGGCCATCGGCCGTGCCTTGTACGAGCGCCTTGGGTTGCGTGAGGGCGACCGCGTGCGGGTGCGGCAGGGCGGGGGCGCGGTGGTGGTGCCCGCCGCGGTGGACGACAGGCTGCCGGCGCAGTGCGTGCGGCTCGCCGCCGCCCGGCCCGAGACCGCGGCGCTCGGCGCGATGTTCGGCGAGATCACCCTGGAGCGCGTCGCCGCGCGGCAGAAGGTGGCGGTATGAGCGCGGTATTCCAGCCCGTCGTGAATTTCGGCGCCTGGCTGTGGGGCCTGCTCGCCACGGTCGTGGTGTGGATGTTCGGCCGGGAATTCGCGCCGTACGTGCTGTACACGATCGAGATCCTGCTGCTCATCGTCTGCATCGTCGCGCCGCTGATGATCGCGGTGGCCTACCTGACCCTGTGGGAGCGCAAGATGATCGGGTGGATGCAGGTGCGTATCGGCCCGAACCGCGTGACCTTTTTCGGGATTCCCTGGCTCGGCGGCCTGGCCCAGCCGGTCGCGGACGGCCTGAAGCTGCTGGTGAAGGAAATCATCGTCCCGAGCGGCGCCAGCAAGTTCCTGTTCATCCTGGCGCCGATCATGGCGATCATGCCGGCGCTCGCGGCGTGGGCGGTGGTGCCGTTCAGCCCCGAGCTGGTGCTCGCCGACGTGGACGCGGGGCTGCTCTACCTGATGGCGATCACCTCGATGGGCGTCTACGGCATCATCATCGCCGGCTGGGCGTCGAACTCGAAGTACGCGTTCCTGGGCGCGCTGCGCTCCGCGGCGCAGATGGTGTCGTACGAGCTGGCGATGGGGTTCGCGCTGGTATGCGTGCTGATGGCGGCGCAGAGCCTGAACCTCGGCGAGGTCGTGAGGATGCAGCAGGGCGACTGGGGCCTCGCCGGCTGGTTCTGGATTCCGCTGTTCCCCATCTTCCTCGTCTACATCATCGCCGGCGTCGCGGAGACCAACCGCTCGCCGTTCGACGTCGCCGAGGGCGAATCGGAGATCGTCGCCGGCTTCCACGTCGAGTACTCGGGCATGGCCTTCGCCGTGTTCTTCATCGCCGAATACGCGAACATGATCCTGATCTCGACGCTGGCCTCGGTCATGTTCCTCGGCGGCTGGCTCTCGCCGTTCCCGCAGGCGTGGGGCGCGCTCGGCGCCCCGTCGTTCGGCTGGCTGCTGCTGAAGGCGTTCTTCGTCGTGTCGTGCTTCCTGTGGTTCCGCGCGACCTTCCCGCGCTACCGCTACGACCAGCTGATGCGGCTCGGCTGGAAGGTGTTCCTGCCGCTCACCATCGGCTGGATCGTGGTGCTGGGCGCGTGGATGCAGACGCCGCTCTGGATCTGGTGGAAATGATGGTCGAAGCCATCCGCCATTTCTTCCGCACCTTCCTGCTGGTCGAGCTGGTGGAGGGCCTGCTGCTCACCGGCCGGCACCTCTTCAAGCGCAAGATCACCGTGCAGTTCCCCGAGGAGAAGACGCCGCAGTCGCCGCGCTTCCGCGGGCTGCACGCGCTGCGGCGCTACCCGAACGGGGAGGAACGCTGCATCGCCTGCAAGCTGTGCGAGGCGGTGTGCCCGGCGCTCGCCATCACCATCGAGTCCGAGCAGCGCGCCGACGGCACGCGCCGCACCACGCGCTACGACATCGACCTCACCAAGTGCATCTTCTGCGGCTACTGCGAGGAATCGTGCCCGGTGGATTCCATCGTCGAGACGCGCATCCTCGAGTACCACGGCGAGAGCCGCGGCGACCTGATCTACACCAAGCCGATGCTGCTCGCGGTGGGCGACCGTTACGAGGATGAGATCGCGCGCGACCGCGCGGAGGATGCGGACTACCGATAAAAAAGCATGGAACCGCCGATTAACACCGATGGACGCCGACAGAAGAACGGGATCAATAACAATCCGCGTTTATCTGCGTTCATCCGCGGTTGCTTGAAATGACTTTCAACGAGTTCGTGTTCTATTTCTTCGCCGCGATCCTGCTCGCCGCCGCGCTCGGCGTCATCACCGCGCGCAACCCGGTGCACGCCGCGCTGCTGCTGGTCCTCGCGTTCTTCACCTCCAGCGCGATCTGGCTGCAGCTCCAGGCCGAGTTCCTCGCCATCACGCTGGTGCTGGTGTACGTCGGCGCGGTGATGGTGCTGTTCCTGTTCGTGGTGATGATGCTCGACATCAACCTGGCGCGGCTGCGCGAAGGCTTCTGGAGCTATTTGCCGCTGGGCGCGCTGGTGGCGGCTCTGCTGGTTGCGGAGATGGCGCTGGTGCTGGGCGGGCGCTACGCCGGGTTCGCCGACGCGCCCGCGCCGCCGCCGCTGCCGGCGGGCTACAGCAACACCAAGGAGCTGGGGCGGCTGATCTACACCGAGTACGTGTACCCGTTCGAGATCGCGGCCGCGATCCTGCTGGTGGCGATCGTCGCGGCGATCGCGCTGACGCTCCGGCGCCGCAAGGAGACAAAGCACATGGACCCGGCGCAGCAGATCGGCGTGCGCCGGCAGGACCGCGTGCGCATCGTCTCGATGCCGGCGGAGAAGAAAGAGCAAGGATGATTTCACTGTCGCATTACCTGGTGCTGGGCGCGATCCTGTTCGCGGTCGCGGTGATCGGCATCTTCCTCAACCGCAAGAACATGATCGTGCTGCTGATGGCGATCGAGTTGATGCTGCTCGCCGTCAACCTGAAC
>JACOVL010000007.1 GCA_016177355.1 Betaproteobacteria bacterium
AGGTAGTCCTTGACCACGGTCGCGCGGCGCTCGGACAGCTTCATGTTGTACTTCAAGCTGCCGATGCGGTCGGTATGGCCGGTGACGATCACCGCGCCGAACTGCACCGGAGCGCGCGCCTTGGTGGCCTTGCGCAGGCCGGCCAGGAACTTGTCGAGCTCGGCCTTGTTGTCGTCGGTCATCTCGGCCTTGCCGAACGGCATGCCTTGCAGCTCGATCTTTTCCTCGATGTTGAGGAACTGGGGCTTCGCCTTCTTCTTGGCTTCCGGTTTCGGTTTCGGTTTTGGCTTGGGCGCGGCCTTCGGTGCGGCCTTCGGCTTCGGCGCCGGCTTCTTCACCAGGTCGGGATCGCACTCGGCAACCGCGCGGGCCGGAGTCCAGTCGCTGGTGCGCACGCAGACACCGGCGCCGGCGGCGCGGACGATGCCCCCTTGGGTGTCCGTCAGATAACCCTGGTTCTTGAACTGTGCCGACGCGGGCGCGGGCAGAAATACCCCGACGGCAGCAAGGCCAACGAGCGATATCCGGATTGTTGAATTCATGGTTGTTAATCCTCCTGTTATGCGATGGTTAGGGACCCGCCGGAATACCGGTCAACCCTTACTGAGTCTCCCCAAGGACTACTAATATCACAACCCATAAAGCAAGGCAAATTATGCCGGAATCATAGCATGGTCCTCAGGAAAAAGGCATAGCTGCCTGTTGCCAAAAAGAAACGCCCGGCCCCGGAAGCCCCTGATTGCAGGGGGGTTCACCAATTGGACTGCGGCCGGGCATAGACCCGGCGGCTTTCGACTTTCCCGGTGCCGTGCCCTTTTTTGCTTCAGGTGGCACTCGCCGGCGCCCGGATCGCGGTGTCGCCGCCAAGCCGCGGACCCGGCGCGCCCAAAGGGAGAAGAAGCGGCTTCCCGCATGATAAAATCACACCTTTTTAGCCACCGCAAAACAACCGTTTTCTCCCCCGTAATTTCATGGACCAGATCGCCAAAGAGACCCTGCCGGTAAGCCTCGAAGAAGAAATGCGCCGCTCCTACCTCGATTACGCGATGAGCGTGATCGTGGGGCGGGCGCTCCCCGACGTGCGTGACGGATTGAAGCCGGTGCACCGCCGCATCCTGTTCGCGATGCACGAAGCGAACAACGTGTGGAACCGGCCCTACGTGAAGTGCGCGCGGGTGGTCGGGGACGTGCTCGGCAAGTACCACCCGCACGGGGACACCGCCACCTACGAGGCGCTGGTGCGCATGGCGCAGGATTTCTCCATGCGCTACACCCTCATCGACGGGCAGGGCAACTTCGGCTCCGTGGACGGGGACTCGCCCGCCGCCTACCGCTACACCGAATGCCGCCTGGAGCAGATCGCCTCCGAGATGCTCGGCGACATCGAGATGGAGACGGTCGATTTCGTCCCGAACTACGACGGCAAGGAGCAGGAGCCGGTCACGCTCCCGACCCGCATTCCCAACCTGCTGGTGAACGGTTCCTCGGGCATCGCCGTCGGCATGGCGACCAACATCCCGCCGCACAACCTGTCCGAGGTGGTCGACGCCTGCCAGGCGCTGCTGAAGGATCCAGACGTCGGCCTCGATGACCTGATCAAGTTCGTTCCCGCGCCCGATTTCCCGACCGCCGGCGTCATCTACGGCGTGCACGGCGTCAGGGAGGGCTACCGGACCGGCCGCGGCAAGGTGGTGATGCGCGCGCGCACGCACTTCGAGGAGGCGGAAAAGGGCGGGCGCAGCTTCATCGTGATCGACGAGCTGCCGTACCAGGTCAACAAGGCCAACCTGCTGATGAAAATCGGCGAGCTGGTGCGCGACAAGAAAATCGACGGCATCGCGGACATTCGCGACGAATCGGACAAGACCGGCATGCGCGCCGTGATCGAGCTGAAGCGGGGCGAGAACGAGGAGGTCATCCTCAACAACCTGTGGAAGGAAACGCAGCTCGAGGAGTCCTTCGGCATGAACATGGTCGCGCTGGTGGACGGCCAGCCGCGGCTGCTCAATCTCAAGCAGTTCCTGGATGCCTTCCTGCGGCACCGGCGGGAAGTGGTCACGCGGCGCACCGCGTTCGAGCTGCGGAAGGCGCGCGAGCGGGGCCATATCCTGGAAGGCCTCGCGGTCGCGCTCTCCAACGTGGACGATGTGATCGCGCTGATCAAGGGATCGGCTACTCCGGCGGAAGCCAAAACCGAGCTGATGGCGCGCTTCTGGCGCTCGAAACTGGTGGAGGAGCTGCTCGCGCGTGGCGAAGGCCAGGCCTCGCGCCCCGAGGGCCTGCCGGAAGAGTTCGGGCTGCAGAAGAAAGGCTACAAGCTGTCCGACATCCAGGCGCAACGCATACTCGAGATGCGGTTGCAGAGCCTGACGGCGCTCGAGCAGGACAAGATCACGTCGGAATACAGGGAGACGATGGACAAGATCGTGGACCTGATCGACATACTGGCCAAGCCCGCGCGCGTGACGAAAATCATCTCGCAGGAACTTGCCGAGGTGAAAAAGGACTACGGCGACAAGCGGAAGAGCGAGATCGTCACCAAGACCCAGGAGCTTTCCACCGAGGACCTGATCGCCTCCGAGGACGTGGTGGTGACGCTGTCGCACGGCGGCTACATGAAGTGCCAGCCGGTGGCGGACTACCGCGCGCAGAAGCGCGGCGGCCGCGGCAGGCAGGCGACCGCCACCAAGGAGGACGATTTCGTCGAGAAGCTGTTCATCGCTAACACTCACGACCACATCCTGTGCTTCTCCAACCGCGGGCGCGTCTACTGGCTCAAGGTGTACGAAGTGCCGCAGGGCAGCCGCGCCTCCCGCGGCAAGCCGATCGTGAACCTCGTGCCGCTGATGGAGCACGAGAAGATCACCGCCGTACTGCCGGTGTCGGAGTTCGACGACGAGCATTTCGTGTTCATGGCGACCGCGATGGGCACGGTGAAGAAAACCGCGCTGTCGGCGTTCTCGCGGCCGATGTCGAAGGGCATCATCGCCGTCACCCTGGAGGACCGGGACTACCTGATCGGGGTCGCGCTGACCGACGGCAAGCAGGACGTGATGCTGTTCTCCGACGCCGGCAAGGCGGTGCGCTTCGCGGAGAAGGAAGTGCGCGCGATGGGCCGCAATGCGGCCGGCGTGCGCGGCATGAAGCTGCAGAAAGACCAGCACGTGATATCGCTGCTCACCTCGAGCGACGAGAAACTGGCGGTGCTGGCGGCGACGGAGAATGGCTACGGCAAGCGCACGCTGGTCTCCGAATACACCCGCCACGGGCGCGGCACGCAGGGCATGATCGCGATCCAGTGCAGCGAGAGGAACGGCAAGCTCGTCGGGGCGCAGCTGGTCGGGGCGGAGGACGAGATGATGCTGATCACGACCGGCGGCGTGCTGATCCGCTCGCGCGTGGGCGAGGTGCGCGAGCAGGGACGCTCCACCCAGGGCGTGCGCCTCATCAACCTCGATGACGGCGAGAAGCTCGCCGGGCTCGAGAAGATCGTCGAGCCGGAAGAGAACGGGAACGGCGAGGCGTAAATGGCGAGGATATTCAACTTCGGCGCCGGACCGGCGATGCTGCCGGAGCCGGTGCTCAGACAGGCAGCAGAAGAAATGCTCGACTGGCACGGCAGCGGCATGTCGGTGATGGAGGTGAGCCACCGCGGCAAGGAGTTCATCGCCGTCCACGCCAATGCCGAGGCCGATTTGCGCGAGTTGCTGGCGATCCCGAAAAATTACAAGGTGCTGTTCCTGCAGGGCGGCGGCGCGGGCCAGTTTTCGTTCGTGCCCATGAACCTGCTGCGGGGAAGGGGGTGTGCGGACTACGTCCAGACCGGCTACTGGTCGAAAAAAGCGATCGCGGAGGCGAAACGCTATTGCAGGGTGAACCTCGTGGCGAACACCGAGGATTCCAAATTTACCCGCGTGCCCAAGCTTGCCGAGTGGAAACTGGACCCGGGGGCGGCGTACGTCCACATCACCTCCAACGAGACCATCGAAGGCGTCGAGTACCACTGGATACCGGACACCAACGGGGTGCCGCTGGTGACCGATGCCTCTTCGCATATCCTGTCGCGGCCGCTCGATGTCAGCCGCTTCGGCCTGATTTACGCCGGCGCCCAGAAGAACGTCGGTCCGGCGGGGCTCACCATCGTCATCGTGCGCGACGATCTGATCGGGCACGCCATGCCGGCCACGCCGTCCGTGTTCGACTACAAGGTGCAGGCTGACGCCGATTCCATGCATAACACGCCGCCCTCGTTCTCGCTCTACGTTTCAGGACTGGTCTTCCGGTGGCTGAAGAAGCTGGGCGGGCTGAGAAAGATGGAACAGATCAACATCGCCAAGGCGAAGGTCATTTACGATTACCTCGACCAGACCGAGTTCTACCATACGCCGGTCGTTAAAGAGGATCGCTCGCGCATGAACGTCCAGTTTCGGCTGCGCAACGAGCAGCTGGACGCCGAGTTTCTCAAGCAGGCCGAGAGCAACGGCCTGTCGCAGTTGAAGGGCCATCGCGCCATTGGCGGCATGCGCGCATCCATTTACAACGCGATGCCGACGGAAGGCGTGAAGGCGCTGGTGGACTTCATGCGCGAGTTCGAGCGCAAGCATGGCTGACCCGTACAAAATCCTCACGCTCAACCCGATCTCGAGCGTGGGGTTGAAGCGCCTGCCGCCCGGCCGCTACGCGTGCGGCGGCCAGATCGAGGACCCGGACGCCATTCTCGTGCGCTCGCACGACATGCATGCAATGGACATCCGGCCGCGGGTCAAGGCGATCGGCCGCGCCGGCGCCGGCGTGAACAACGTCCCCGTGGACAGGATGAGCAAGCGCGGCGTGCCGGTGTTCAACGCGCCGGGCGCGAACGCCAACGCGGTGAAGGAGCTGGTCGTCGCCGGCATGCTGATCGCCGCGCGCAACCTGACGCCGGCGCTCAAGTTCGTCGATGGCCTCACGGGCGACGACAAGGCGCTCGACCGGACGGTGGAGGACGGCAAGAAACAATTCTCCGGACTCGAATTGCCATACCACACCCTCGGCGTCATCGGCCTGGGCAAGGTCGGGAGCCTGGTCGCGGACACCGCGATCAAGCTCGGCATGAACGTGCTGGGCCACGACCCCGAGATCACCGTGGACGCGGCGTGGAGCCTGCCTTCGCAGGTGAAGAAGGCGCACAGCATCGAGGAAGTGCTGAAGGCGGCCGATTTCGTCACGCTGCACGTGCCGCTGCTTCCCGTCACGCGCAAGATGATCAACGCCGGGCGCATCAAGCTGATGAGGAAGGGCGCGGTCCTGCTCAACTTCTCGCGCGACGGCATCGTGGACAACGATGCGGTGCTGGAAGGGCTCGCCGCGAGGCACCTCCGCTGCTACGTCTGCGACTTTCCGGCGCGGAAACTGATCGGGCACCCGCAGGTGGTGGCGCTGCCGCACCTCGGCGCCTCCACGCGCGAGGCGGAAGACAACTGCGCGGTGATGGTGGTGGACCAGGTGCGGGATTTCCTGGAGAACGGTAACATGTTGAATGCAGTGAATTTTCCGGATGTGCTCATGGCGCGCGAATCGCCCTGGCGCGTGGGCATCGCCAACGCCAACGTGCCCAACATGGTGGGCCAGATCTCGACCGCGATGGCGCGGGCCGGGCTCAATATCCACAACATGCTGAACAAGTCGAAAGGGGAAATGGCTTATACGCTGGTGGACGTCGACAGCCGGATGCCGGCGAAGGTCGTCGAGCAGATCGGCAAGATCGAAGGCGTGCTTTCGGTGCGTTACCTGCCGGTCGAAAGCTGACAGGCAACCGCAGATAAACGCCGATATTGGACCCGGGGGGGCGGTGCCGGTTCGATTCGTGTTTATCGGCGTTCATCGGCGGTTTAGAATCATCCCCATGGCCGACAAGCTCAAACAGATCCGCAACCGGATCGACGTGCTCGACGGCCGGCTGGTCAAGCTGCTCTCGGCGCGCGCGCGGCTCGCGCAGCGCAGCGGCGGGCTCAAGCAGGGCGCGACCTATCGCCCGGAGCGCGAGGCGCAGGTGCTGCGCCGCATCCTCGCGGCGAACCGCGGCCCGCTTTCCGGCGCGGCGCTGGCGCGGCTCTACACCGAGATCATGTCGGCGTGCCGCGCGCTCGAGGATGCGATGACCGTCGCCTATCTCGGGCCGCAGGGCACTTTCAGCCAGGAGGCGGTGGCCAAGCATTTCGGCTCCGCCACCGCGGCCGTGCCGTGCGGCTCGATCGACGAGGTGTTTCGCCAGGCCGAGACCGGCGCCGTCGGCTACGGCATGGTGCCGGTGGAGAATTCCACCGAGGGCGCAGTCGGCCGCACCCTCGACCTGCTGCTGTCCACGCCGGCCAGGATCTGCGGCGAGGTGATGCTGCCAGTGCGGCAGTGCCTGATGGGCCGCGGGAAACTGCCGCGCGACGTCCGCAAGGTCTACTCGCACGCCCAGAGCCTCGCGCAGTGCCAGCAATGGCTGGCGCGCCATCTGCCGCGGGCGGAGCGCATCGCCGTGGTGAGCAATGCCGAGGCGGCCCGTCTTGCCGCCCGCGAGCGCGGGGCGGCGGCGATCGGCCCGAAATCCGCCGCCGCGTTGTACCGGCTGAACCTGATCGCGCGCAACATCGAGGACGAGGCGAAGAATACGACGCGCTTCCTGGTGCTGGCGGCGCACGGCGCGGCGCCCTCCGGCCGCGACAAGACCTCGCTCGTCATGTCCACGCACAACGTGCCGGGCGCGATGCACGACCTGCTCGGGCCGCTCGCGGCCAATCAGGTGAGCATGACGCGGCTCGAGTCGCGCCCCGCGCGCGCCGGGCTGTGGGAATACGTGTTCTACGTGGACGTCGAGGGCCACCAGCAGGACGCCAACGTGGCGCGGGCGCTCGGCGAGCTGAAACGGAAGGCGTCGTTCCTCAAGATCCTCGGCTCCTATCCGGCGGCCGTCGCCTAAATGGACATCTGCGACCTCGCTCCGGGCTACGTCCGCGCGATCGCGCCGTACCAGCCCGGCAAGCCGATCGCGGAGCTCGCGCGGGAGCTGGGGCTTGAGGAGGCGGGCATCATCAAGCTCGCTTCCAACGAGAACCCGCTGGGGGCGAGCCCGCTCGCGCAGCGCGCGATCCGGGAGGCGCTCGGCGAGCTCGCGCGCTACCCCGACGGCAACGGCTTCGAGCTCAAGCAGGCGCTTGCCGCGCGTTACGGCGTGGGCGAGGAGCGCATCGTGCTCGGCAACGGCTCGAACGACGTGCTGGAGCTCGCCGCGCGCGCTTTCCTTGCGCCGGGGCTGGAAGCGGTCTATTCGCAGCATGCGTTTGCCGTCTACCCGCTGGTGGTGCAGGCGGCCGGAGCCAGGGGCATCGAGGTCGCCGCGAGGAATTTCGGGCACGATCTCGATGCGATGCGGCGCGCTGTTACCCCAATCACGCGCATGGTGTTCATCGCCAATCCCAACAACCCCACCGGGACGATGGCGACGGGGGCGGAGCTGGGGGCCTTCCTCTCGTCGCTGCCGCGGGAAGTCGTGGCCGTGCTGGACGAGGCCTACAACGAGTACCTGCCCGAGCGGGCGCGCTACGACAGTCTCGCCTGGCTCGAGCGCTTTCCCAACCTCATCGTGACCCGCACCTTCTCCAAGGTCTACGGGCTGGCCGGCCTGCGCGTGGGCTACGCGTTCGCCGGTCCCGGCGTCGCCGACCTCATGAACCGCGTGCGCCAGCCATTCAACGTCAACAGCCTCGCGCTCGCGGCCGCCGCCGCGGCGCTCGGCGACCATGCGTTCGTGCGCGAGAGCCGCGAGCTCAACCGGACCGGCATGGGCCAGGTCACGGCGGGGCTGAAGAAGCTCGGCCTCGATTTCATCCCGTCGTGCGGCAACTTCGTGAGTTTCCGGGTCGGGGATGGGCTGGCCGTGTTCCAGCGGCTGCTCGGGATGGGCGTGATCGTGCGGCCGATCGCAAGCTACGGCATGCCCGAATACCTCCGCGTCACGATCGGGCTGGAGGCGGAGAACCGCCGCTTTCTCGATTGCCTCGGACGAGCGCTTGCGGCATAAAGGGAGCGCATGGCCAGGATCGGAAAACTGGTCGTAATCGGTGTCGGGCTCATCGGCGGCTCGTTCGCGCTGGCGCTGAAGCGCGCGCGCGCGGTCGGGCACATCGTCGGCGTCGGGCGCACGCGCCGCAACCTCGCCGCCGCGCTGAAGCTGAGGATCATCGACGAGGTTTCGCGGGACCTCGCAGGCACGGTAAAGGATGCAGACTTCGTGCTGATCGCCACGCCGGTCGGGCAGATGCCCGCCGTGATGGCGGCGATCGCGCCGCACCTGCCGCTGCGGGCCGTGGTGACCGACGGCGGGAGCACCAAGCGGGACGTGATCGCCTGCGCCCGCCGTTTCCTCGGCGGGCATTTCCCGCGCTTCGTGCCGTCGCATCCGATTGCAGGCACTGAAAGAAGCGGGGCGGAGGTGGCATCCGTGGAGCTGTATCGCGACCGCTGCGTGGTTCTGACCCCGTTGCAGGACACCCGGGCGGACGCCGTCAAGCGGGTGCGGGATGCATGGAAAGCCTGCGGCGCGCGGGTGGTGCGTCTCGATGCGGCCGAGCACGACCGGATCTTCGGTACGGTGAGCCACCTGCCGCACGTCGTCGCCTATGCGCTGGTCAACGCGCTGGCGCGGCGGCCCGACGCGAAGCGGCTGTTCGGCTATTCGGCCGGCGGGCTGCGCGACACCGTGCGCATCGCCGGGAGCTCGCCGGAAATGTGGGCCGACATCTGCGTTGCCAACCGCGACGCGTTGCTCGCCGCCCTGGAGGAGTACGAAGACGAGCTCGAGCGCGTGCGCGCCGCCATCGACAGCGGCGATGCAGCGGAGCTCAGGCGCATGTTCGAGCAGGCGCGCAGCGCCCGCGAGAAGTGGCTGGTCAAGAAGCGGCCTTAGCCGGGTGCGAACTTGAAATATCTCGATCTGGCGCCCATCCGGCGGGTCCGCGGCACGGTCAGGCTGCCGGGGTCGAAGAGCATCTCCAACCGCATCCTGCTGCTCGCCGCGCTGGCCGACGGCGAGACCCTGATCCGCGACCTGCTGGAATCCGAAGACACGGGCGTCATGCTCGGGGCGCTGCGCGCGCTCGGCGTCTCATGCAAGGTCGAAGGCGATGGAGCCATGCGCGTGCGCGGCGCGGGCGGCGCGTTCCCGGTGAAGAAGGCGGAACTCTTTCTCGGCAACGCCGGGACGGCATTGCGTCCTCTCGCCGCGGTGCTGGCGCTCTGCGGCGGCGAATACCGGCTGTCGGGCGTGGCCCGCATGCACGAGCGGCCGATCGGCGACCTGGTGGATGCTCTGGGCAGCTTGGGCGCCGACATCCGGTATCCCGGCAAGGCCGGCTATCCACCGCTCGCCATCCGCCCCGGCGCCATCCGCGCCGGCGGGACGGTCGGCGTGCGGGGCGACGTCTCAAGCCAGTTCCTGACGGGGTTGCTCGTCGCGTTGCCGCTGACCGGCGAAAAGACCGTCGTCACCGTCGAGGGCGGCCTGATCTCCAGGCCGTACGTCGAGATCACGCTCAACACCCTGCGCCGTTTCGGCGTCGAGGTCGAGCGGCAGGACTGGTCGAAATTCACCATTCCAGCGGCGGCGCGCTATACGAGTCCCGGGGAAATTCACGTCGAAGGCGATGCGTCCTCGGCGTCATACTTCCTGGCCGCCGGCGCCATCAGCGGCCTTAAGGGAGGCGGTCCGGTGCGCGTCGAAGGCGTCGGGCGCGCGAGCATCCAGGGCGATGTGCGGTTCGCGGAGACGCTGGAACGCATGGGCGCGAAGATCGTCATGGGCGACAACTGGATCGAAGCCACCGCCGGCGCCGAGGCCGCGAAGCGCGGAACGTTGAAGGCGCTGGACGCCGACTTCAATCACATCCCGGATGCGGCGATGACGGCCGCGGTGACGGCGCTTTTCGCCGACGGCGCGAGCACCCTGCGCAATATCGGCAGCTGGCGAGTGAAGGAGACCGACCGCATCGCCGCGATGGCGGCGGAGCTCGGGAAACTCGGCGCGACGGTCGAGGAGGGCAAGGACAGCCTGCGCATCGCGCCGCCCGCGCGGCTCCGGCCCGCCACGATAGACACGTACGACGACCACCGCATGGCCATGTGTTTTTCCCTGGCGGCGTTGGGCGGCGTGCCGGTGCGGATCAACGACCCGGGGTGCGTCGCCAAGACCTTCCCCGAATATTTCGACGTGCTGGCGGAAATCGCGGAGCGCTGACCGTGGAGAGCAGCCCGCCGCCTGTCATTGCCATCGACGGTCCTTCGGCGGCGGGCAAGGGCACGGTGGCGCAGGGTGTCGCCGGCAAGCTCGGCTTTCACTATCTCAACAGTGGCGCGCTCTACCGCGCCGTGGCGCTGGCCGCGCTGGAGTCCGGGGCGGATCTTGAAAACGAAGCGAAACTATCAGATATCACATTGAATTTAAAAGCTAATTTTGATAGAGATGCGGTGAAACTGGAAGGCCGGGACGTGACCGGCGTGCTGATGACCGAGCGCATCAGCAGCGCAGCTTCGCGCATCGCGGCTGTGGCCGGGGTCCGGACCGCACTGCTCGAGCGGCAGCGCGGCTTCCGGCTGCCTCCCGGATTGGTGGCCGACGGCCGGGACATGGGCTCCGTGGTCTTCCCCGACGCGAGGCTCAAAATCTTCCTGACCGCGAGCCCGGAAGCGCGCGCGGAACGGCGGTATAAACAGTTGATGGACAAAGGAATGAATGCTAATATGACCGCCCTTTTGCAGGATATCCGGGAACGCGATAAACGCGACAGCGTGCGCGCCGTGGCCCCCCTGAAAAAGTGCGCCGATGCGGTCCTGCTGGACTCCACCGGCGTTCCGGCGGGGGCGGTCGTGACGCAAGTGCTGGCGCTCTACGAGGAACGAGTAAAAATGGCGCCATGAGGCCGCCCTCATGGTTTTTTAACCAACCCCGTCGCCGCGACGGGCTTATCTAACACCTTAATCTGCATGATGAAAACGTCTTCTTCCGCTGTAACTACCACGGAAAGCTTCGCCGCATTATTCGAGGAAAGTCTGGCCCGCAAGGAAATGCGCGTCGGCGAAGTGATCACCGCCGAAGTGATCCGCGTGGACGACAATTATGTAGTGGTCAATGCCGGGCTGAAGTCGGAGAGCTACATCCCGGTGGACGAATTCCGCAGCGACCGCGGCGAGATCGAGGCGAAGCCCGGCGAATTCGTGAAAGTCGCGATCGAAGCCCTCGAGGACGGTCACGGCGAGACGCGGCTTTCGCGCGACAAGGCGAAGCGGCTCGCGGCATGGCTCGACCTGGAAGAAGCTCTGGACAAGGGCACCGTGGTGTCCGGCGTCATCAACGGCAAGGTCAAGGGCGGCCTCACCGTCACCCTGAACGGCATCCGCGCCTTCCTGCCGGGCTCGCTGGTGGACGTGCGGCCGGTCAAGGACACCACGCCGTACGAGAACAAGCAGATGGAATTCAAGGTCATCAAGCTCGACCGCAAGCGCAACAACGTGGTGGTGTCGCGCCGCGCCGTGCTCGAGGCCGCGCAGGGCGCCGAGCGCAATGCGCTGCTGGCGAGCCTGCAGGAAGGCTCGGTGGTGAAGGGCGTCGTCAAGAACATCACCGATTACGGCGCGTTCGTGGATCTGGGCGGCATCGACGGCCTGCTGCACATCACCGACCTCGCGTGGCGGCGCGTGAAGCATCCTTCCGAGATCCTGTCCGTGGGCGACGAGGTCGAAGCGAAGGTGCTCAAGTTCGACCAGGAGAAGAACCGCGTTTCGCTGGGGCTGAAGCAGCTCGGCGAGGATCCCTGGGTCGGCCTGTCGCGCCGCTTTCCTCCCGGCACGCGCCTGTTCGGCAAGGTCTCCAATCTCACCGACTACGGCGCTTTCGTCGAGATCGAGGCCGGCATCGAAGGCCTGGTGCACGTGTCCGAGATGGACTGGACCAACAAGAACGTGCATCCGTCCAAGGTGGTGCAGCTCGGCGACGAGGTCGAGGTCATGGTGCTCGAGATCGACGAGGAGCGCCGCCGCATCTCCCTCGGGATGAAGCAGTGCAGGCCGAACCCGTGGGAAGAATTCGCCATGAACCACAAGAAGGGCGACAAGGTTCGCGGCCAGATCAAGTCCATCACCGACTTCGGCATCTTCATCGGCCTGCCCGGCGGCATCGACGGCCTGGTGCATCTCTCGGATCTGTCCTGGGGCAAGCCCGGCGAGGAAGCCGTGCGTGACTACAAGAAGGGGCAGGAAGCGGATACCGTGGTGCTGTCGATCGACGTCGAGCGCGAGCGCATCTCGCTCGGCATCAAGCAGCTCGAGGGCGACCCCTACACCAGCTACATCCAGGCGCACGAGAAGAACTCGCTCGCCACCGGCACCGTGAAAGCGATGGATGCCAAAGGCGCGGTCATCCTGCTCGACACCGACGTCGAAGGGTATCTCCGCGCCTCCGAAGTCGCGCGCGACCGCGTCGAGGACATCCGCACCCGGTTGAAGGAGGGCGACAAGGTGACGGCGATGATCATCAACATCGACCGCAAGAACCGCACCATCAACCTCTCGATCAAGGCCATGGATACGGCGGGGGAAGCCGAGGCCGTGAAGAAGCTCGCCGAGGACAAGCAGGCGGCGACCGGCACCACCAACCTCGGCGCGTTGCTCAAGGCCAAGCTGGACGTAGCGAACACTCAACAATAAAGAGTCAAGGGAGCGTCATGACCAAATCCGAGTTGATCGCGAAGCTCGCGGCGCGTTACCCGCAGCTGGTGGCGAAGGATGCAGAACTCGCGGTGAAGATGATCCTCGACGCCATGGGCAAGAGCCTGGCGCAAGGGCAGCGCATCGAGATCAGGGGCTTCGGCAGCTTCGGCCTCAATTACCGGCCGCCGCGCACCGGGCGCAATCCCAAATCGGGGGAAAAGGTGCAGGTCCCGTCGAAATACGTGCCGCACTTCAAGGCGGGGAAGGAACTGCGCGAACGCGTGGATGTCAAGAAATAACAACGAACCATCGGCATCGTTTGCCTGCGGACGGCATCATCGAAAGATCGTGCCGTTTTTTTTGTCCGTGGCCGGGGTTGCGCGCTTTTGCGCGCATCGCGGCGGTTGCTAGACGGAGTCCGACATGCGCTACCTCTTGTGGGCGCTCAAATTCGCGCTGTTCGTGCTGGTGATTTCTTTCGCAGCCAGGAACACGGACGCCGTCACCGTCCGCTATTACCCGGGCGGCGAATGGCAGGCGCCGCTCGTTTTCGTGCTGCTGGCGTTTTTCTGCGCGGGGGCGGCGTTGGGCCTCGCCGCCGGCCTCGGACAGATGTTCCGGCAGCGGCGCGAGATCGTCGCTCTCAAGCGCGAGCTGCGCAATTCCGGGCACCATCGGCCCGTTGATGACTTGAAGGCGGCGGGGCGAAATGGAAATTGAGTACTGGTGGCTGCTCTCGCTGCCGCTGTTCTTCGCGCTCGGCTGGCTCGCCGCGCGCATCGACATCCGGCAGCTGCTGTCGGAGTCGCGCGCGCTGCCCACTTCCTACTTCAAGGGCCTCAATTTCCTGCTGAACGAGCAGCCGGACAAGGCGATCGAGGCCTTCATCGAGGTGGTGAAGGTCGATCCCCAGACGATCGAGCTGCACTTCGCGCTGGGGAGCCTGTTCCGGCGTCGCGGCGAGGTCGAGCGCGCAATCCGCATGCACCAGAACCTGGTCGAGCGCCCGGACCTCGCGCAGGGGCAGAAGCTGGCCGCCCTGTTCGAGCTCGCCCAGGATTACTTCAAGGCCGGGCTGCTCGACCGGGCGGAGGAGCTGTTCCTCAAGCTCGAGGGCGCGGCGCATGCCGAGGAATCGCTCAAGTTCCTGCTCGAGATTTACGAGCAGGAGAAGGAATGGCACAAGGCGATCGAGATCGCCGGCAAACTGGAGACCGTGACCGGGCGCTCGCACCAGAAGGAAGCCGCCAACTTCCACTGCGAGCTCGCCATCAACGAGATGATGCACACCCGCCCCGACGCGGCGCGCCCGCACCTGGCGGAGGCCCTGGCGCACCACCGGCTGTGCGTGCGTGCCAACCTGCTGCTGGGCGATCTCGAGGTCTCGGCCGGCCGGCCGGAGGCGGCGATCGACGCCTGGAAACGGATCGAAAGCCAGAACCCGGGCTACCTGGCGCTGGTGGCGGAGCGGCTCTACAACGCGTACCGGCAACGCGGCATGATCGAGGAAGGGATCAACCTGCTGCGCGGCTATCTTACGAAATACCCGTCTCTCGACCTGCTCAACATGGTGTTCCAGGGAACGCTGGAAAGCCAGGGCACCGAGCCGGCCTACCGGCTGGTGCGCGACGAGCTGCGGCGCACGCCGACGCTGCTCGGGCTCGACAAGCTGCTGGAAGCGCAGCTGCTGGAGGCGCCGCTCGAGCGCCGGCGCGACCTCGAGCTGATCAAGGCACTCGTCAACCAGCACACCCGCAGCCTCGCCATGTACAAGTGCGACAGCTGCGGCTTCCGCGCCCGCCAGTATTACTGGCACTGCCCGGCGTGCGCGGCGTGGGAGACCTACTCCCCGCGCAGGACCGAGGAAGCCAAATTGCCGGCATGAGCGACCCCCGCGTCATCGTTGCGCTCGACTACCCCGACGCGAACAGCGCGCTGGCGCTCGCCGCGCGGCTCGACCCCAAGCTGTGCAAAGTGAAGGTCGGCAACGAATTATACACCGCAGCTGGACCACAACTCATTGATAATATTATCAAATCCGGATTTGCCGTGTTCCTCGACCTGAAATATCACGACATCCCCAGCACCGTAACCGCCGCGTGCGCGGCGGCGGCGGAGCTGGGCGTGTGGATGGTGAACGTGCACGCGCTCGGCGGGCGCGCGATGATGGCCGCCGCGCGGGAAGCGCTGTCGCGCCGCAAGGCGGCGCCCAAGCTCGTCGCGGTGACGCTGCTGACCAGCATGGAGGAGGCGGATGCCGCGGAAGCAGGCCTCAGCGGCACGCCACAGGAAAACGTGCTGCGGCTCGCGCGGCTCGCCAGGGCGAGCGGGCTCGACGGCGTTGTGTGCTCGGCGCATGAGGCCGCCGCGCTGCGCAAGGCGTGCGGCGCGGGATTCCTGCTCGTCACGCCCGGCATACGTCCCGCAACGGCAGCGGCTGGCGACCAGAAGCGCGTGGCGACACCACGCGCGGCCGTCGCCGGCGGCGCGGATTACCTCGTCATCGGGCGGCCGATCACGCGCGCCGCCGACCCGCTCGCGGCCCTGCGCGCGATCAACGACGAAATCGCGCAGTGAGAATGCGCAGGTCTACAATTAAACAATGAAAACAACGTTCAAGGGTGCGCGCGTGCTGGTGGTGGGCGACGTGATGCTCGACCGCTACTGGATCGGCGACGCCACGCGCATCTCGCCCGAGGCGCCGGTGCCGGTGGTGCTGTTCAGGAAGGAGCGCATGAATGCCGGCGGCGCGGCGAACGTCGCGCGCAACTGCGCGGCGCTCGGCGCAAAAACGCAATTGCTGTCCGTCGTGGGCGACGACAACGAGGGGGCTATCCTCAAGCAAATCCTGGAGCAGGGCGGCGTGCGCGTCAATTTCCACCGGGACAAGTCCGTCCGGACCACGCAAAAGCTGCGCGTGATCGGCCGGCAGCAGCAACTGCTGCGGATCGACTTCGAGACGCCACCCTCGCGCGAGGTGCTCGCCTCCAAGCTCGCCGATTTCGAGGCGGCGCTTCCTTCCTGCGACGTGGTGATCCTGTCCGACTACGGCAAGGGCGGGCTCGCACACATCACGCGCATGATCGTCCGCGCGCGCGCGGACGGAAAGAAAGTGCTGGTGGACCCGAAAGGCGACGATTACTCGCGCTACAAGGGCGCGCATGTCGTGACGCCCAACCTCGCCGAGTTGCGCGAAGTCGTCGGCAGCTGGAAGAACGAATCCGACCTGAAACGCCGCGCCCGGGCATTGCGGCGGCGGCTCGGGCTCGAGGCGCTGTTGCTCACGCGAGGCGCCGACGGGATGACCCTGTATCGTCAGGGGGGCGTGCTGCGCGTCAAAGCCGAAAAGCGGGAGGTGTACGACATTACCGGAGCAGGCGATACGGTCATCGCCGCGCTCGGGACGGCCCTGGCCGGCGGCATGCGCCTGCCGGAAGCCGTGAAACTCGCCAACCGCGCCGGCGGCATCGTGGTCGGCAAGCTCGGTACCGCCGTGGTGACGCCCAAAGAGCTCTTTGGGAAGGGATGAGGGAAAGGCGCACATGTATTACGTGGTCACGGGCGCGGCGGGGTTCATCGGCTCCAACCTCGTGAAAGCGCTCAACGAGCGCGGAGTGACCGGGATCCTCGCCGTGGACGACCTGGAGCAGGGCGGAAAGTCCGCGAACCTCGCGGATTGCAAGGTCGCCGAGAGCATCCACAAGGACGAGTTCGTCAAAAAACTCGAGGCGGGCGCGTACCAGGGCTCGCTGGCCGCCATCCTGCACCAGGGAGCGTGCTCGGACACGACCAACCCCGACCGCCGCTACATGATGGAAAACAACTGCCGCTACTCGGAGCGGCTGCTCGACTGCTGCGCCGGCGGCAAGGTGCCATTCATCTATGCCTCGTCCGCCGCGGTCTACGGCGCGGGCCGGGAATTTCGCGAGGCGCCGGAATGCGAGGCGCCGCTCAACGTCTACGGCGAGTCCAAGCTCTTGTTCGACCAACGGGTGCGCCAGCGCCGCAAAGGGCAAACCGCGCAGGTCGTCGGGCTGCGCTATTTCAACGTCTATGGAGTCCGCGAGAGCCACAAGGGGCGCATGGCCTCGGTTGCATGCCATTTCTTCAACCAGTACCGCGAATCCGGGCGCGTGCGGTTGTTCACCGGCAGCGGCGGCTACGGCGACGGCGAGCAGCGCCGCGATTTCGTGTCGGTGGAGGATTGCGTCAAGGTCAACCTGTACTTCCTCGACCATCCGGGAAAATCGGGGATCTTCAACACCGGCACCGGTGCCGCGCAGAGCTTCAACGACGTGGCGGCCGCCGCCGTCAACGCCTGCCGCAAGGCGCGCGGCGAAGCGCCACTCACGCTCGACGCGATGCGCGGGCGCGGCATCATCCAGTACATCGCTTTCCCCGAAGACCTCAGGGGCAAGTACCAGAGCTATACGCAGGCCGACATCTCGGCGCTGCGGGAAGCGGGCTACGACGAGCCTTTCCTGACGGTGGAGCAGGGCGTGGCGCGTTACTGCCAGAAGTTGTTACAGCGCGTGCCGGCGTAAACGCTTCTCTCGGTTATCATACGGTCATGGATACGCGTTCTTCCTCCCCGTTCAGGACGCTCGAAGACCTCGTCGGCAATACGCCGCTGGTGAGGTTGAAGCGCCTGCCCGGCAAGACCGGCAACACGCTGCTCGCCAAGCTCGAGGGCGACAATCCCGCCGGCTCGGTCAAGGACCGGCCGGCATTCTCGATGATCAGCCGCGCGCAGAAACGGGGAGATATCAAGCCGGGCGACACGCTGATCGAGCCCACCAGCGGCAATACCGGCATCGCGCTGGCGATGTGCGCGGCGATGATGGGTTACCGCATGATCCTGGTGATGCCGGAACACCTGTCGGCGGAGCGGCGGCAGACCATGGCGGCATTCGGCGCGGAGATCGTGCTGACGCCGAAGCAGGGCGGCATGGAGATGGCGCGCGACGTCGCGGAGAAGATGCGCGACGAGGGCAAGGGCGTGATCCTCGACCAGTTCGCGAACCCCGACAACCCGCTGTCGCACTACGAGGGCACCGGACCGGAGATCTGGCGCGAGACGGGCGGCAGGATCACGCATTTCGTCTCCAGCATGGGCACGACCGGCACCATCATGGGCTGCTCGCAGTTCTTCAAGGAGAAGAACCCCAGAATCCAGATCGTCGGCTGCCAGCCCACCGAAGGCTCGCAGATTCCGGGCATCCGCAAGTGGCCGCCGCAGTACCTGCCGAAAATCTGCGACTGGAAGCGCGTGGACCGCGTGATCGAGGTCGCGCAATCCGACGCCGAGGAGATGACGCGGCGGCTCGCGCGCGAAGAGGGGATTTTCGCCGGCATCTCCTCCGGCGGCGCGCTGTGGGCGGCGCTGCAGGTCTCGAACGAGGTCAGGAACGCCGTGATCGTCACCATCGTCTGCGACCGCGGCGACCGCTACCTGTCCACCGGCGTGTTCCCCGGCTAGGGCAATGAAACCGCAGATGAACGCAGATAAACGCCGATAGTTCGAATCGAAACAACGCGTCGGCCCATATCATCTGCGTCCATCGGCGGCCAATATTCCATGGTTCCTGTTCTGGCTTTCGACATCGAGACCGTTCCCGATGTCGAGGGCTTGCGCCGCCTCCACGGGCTGGACGCCAGGATTTCCGACAAGGACGTCGCGGAAATGGCGGTCCAGCTGCGCCGCCAGGCGGCCGGCAGCGATTTTCTCCCGCTGCACCTGCACCGCGTCGTCGTCATCTCCTGCGCGCTGAGAGAGCGCGACAGCTTCAAGGTGTGGTCCATAGGGGCCGAGAGCGAGGGCGATCTGATCCAGCGCTTCTTCGAGGGCGTCGAGAAATACACGCCCCAGCTCGTGTCCTGGAACGGCGGCGGTTTCGACCTGCCGGTGCTGCATTACCGCGGCCTCGCCCACGGCGTGAAGGCGGGGCGCTACTGGGAGCAGGGCGAGGACGACCGCGAGTTCAAGTGGAACAACTACATCAGCCGCTACCACAGCCGCCACCTCGATCTCATGGATCTGCTCGCGCTCTACCAGCCGCGCGCCTACGCGCCGCTCGACGACCTCGCCCGGCTGATGGGCCTGCCCGGCAAGCTCGGCATGGAAGGTGCCGGAGTCTGGGCCGCCTACCAGGCCGGCAAGCTCGCCGAGATCCGCAATTACTGCGAGGCCGACGTCGTCAACACCTATCTCATCTATCTCCGCTTCCAGCTCATGCGCGGCGCGCTCACCCCCGACCGGTACCGCGCGGAATGCGAGGTGGTGCGCTCCACGCTCAAGAAATCCCCCGAGCCGCACTGGCAGGAATTCCTCGCCCACTGGCGGGCGTGA
>JACOVL010000075.1 GCA_016177355.1 Betaproteobacteria bacterium
ACCGGCGTGGCTCGCCTCGGCGCGGCGCGCGACGGAACTCATGCGCGGCACGCTGTGGCGCAACGGCAGGCTCGCCGCCACCTGCAAGGATGGGCGCGCCCATCTCAACGCCTATCTCGACGACTACGCTTTCCTGCTCGACGCCTTGCTCGAACTCATGCAGACAGAGTTTCGCGAAGAGGATTTGCAGTTCGCGCGCGAGCTGGCCGAAATCCTGCTCGGCCGGTTCGAGGACCGCGAGGCGGGCGGCTTTTTCTTCGTGTCCCACGACCACGAGAAGCTCATCCACCGCGCCAAGCCCGGGCACGACAATGCAACCCCTTCCGGCAACGGCATCGCCGCGTTCGCCCTGCAGCGGCTGGGGCATCTGATCGGGGAATCGCGCTATCTCGCCGCGGCCGAGCGCGCGCTGAAGCTCTACTACCCGGCGCTCGAGCGCCAGCCGGGCGGATTCGTGAGCCTCGCCACCGCGCTCGAGGAGCACCTCGCGCCGCCGCAGATCGTCGTCTTGCGCGGCGCCAGCCAGCGGATCGCCGAATGGCAACGCGCGCTCGCGGCGCGCTACCGGCCGGACGCGCTGGTTCTCGCGCTGCCCGCCGGCCTGGCGGGACTGCCGCCCGTGCTGGACAAAGCCGTCCCCGCCGCAGGTGTCAACGCCTGGGTGTGCCGCGGCGTTACTTGTCTTCCCCCGGTCAACGATCTCGCCGAGCTCGAGCGCGTGGTCGGCAGCGGGCGGGCAGCCACGTGATTACCTCACGGCAGTGGGGTAAAATGCGCGGGCTTTTTCACCATCAATCAAACCGACAAGGAGCCGAATAATGAAAGCTGTCACAACCGTCCTCGCCGTTGCGGCCGGACTGTCCCTCGCCAGCGGCGCGCATGCCGCCGACCCCAAGGCCGCCGAGGCCCTTGCCAAGGCGAGCGGCTGCCTTGCCTGTCACACCGTGGACAAGAAGTTGATCGGGCCGAGCTACAAGGAGATCGCCGGCAAGTACCGCAAGGACAAGGGGGCGGAAGCGAACCTGATCAAGAAAGTGAAGGCGGGCGGCAAGGGCGTGTGGGGCGAGGTGCCGATGATGCCCAACGCGCACGTCAAGGATGAGGATATCAAGACCATCGTGCAGTGGATCCTGTCCATCAAGTAAGCCGGTCCGCCGTCCGGAAAAGCCGGCGCAAGCCGGCTTTTTTTCGCCGCGCGGCGCCCGAAATTGACAACGCATCAGGCCCCACGGATAATAATTTCCTTCGTAGCAACAACGATTTATCTCAAAGGAGCCCGTATGTCGCGCAGGCCCGCACTCGGCGTCATTCTGAGTTTCGCATTCGCGTTCATCCTCGCCGCCTGCGGCAAGGAAGCACCGCCGCCGCCCGCGCCCAAGGCCGAAGCGCCGAAGCCGCCGCCCGAGATCACGGTGAAGATCGGCCAGGCGTCGCCCCTCACCGGCCCCCAGGCCCATCTCGGCAAGGACAACGACAACGGCGCGCGCCTCGCCATCGAGGAAATGAACGCCAAGGGCTTGATGATAGCCGGCGCGAAAGTGAAGTTCGAACTCATGAGCGAAGACGACCAGGCCGACCCGAAAACGGGCACCATCGTGGCGCAGAAGATGGTGGATGCCAAGGTCGCCGGCGTGATCGGACACCTCAACTCCGGCACCACGATACCGGCATCCAAGATCTACAACGACGCCGGCATCCCGCAAGTCTCCCCTTCGGCGACCAATCCCAAATACACCGAGCAGGGCTACAAGGGCGCGTTCCGCGTGATGGCGAACGACGTCCAGCAGGGCAAGGTGCTCGGGGAGTACGCGGTGAAAACCGGCGCCAAGAGGATCGCCATCATCGACGACCGTACCGCCTACGGCCAGGGGCTCGCCGACGAATTCGAGAAGGCGGCGAAGGCGGGGGGCGCGAACGTCGTCGGGCGCGAGTTCACCAGCGACAAGGCGACCGATTTCCGCTCGATCCTGACCAGCGTCAAGGCCAAGAAGCCGGACCTCGTGTTCTACGGCGGCATGGACGGCCAGGCCGGGCCGATGGCGGCACAGATGAAATCGCTGGGCATCAAGGCCAGGTTTCTCGGCGGCGACGGCGCGCAGAGCGCCGAGTTCATCAAGCTTGCCGGTCCCGCGGCGGAAGGCGTGATCGCCTCCTCGCCGGGGCTGCCGCTCGACAAGATGCCGGGCAGCAAGGGTTTCACCGAGAAATTCACTTCCAAGTACGGCCCGATACAGATCTACGCGCCGTACGCCTACGATGCGACGATGACGCTGATCGAGGCGATGGTGAAGGCTGATTCCGTCGTCCCGGCGAAGTACCTGCCCGTGCTCGCCAAGATCACCCGCCAGGGAGTGACCGGGCCGGTCGCGTTCGACGAAAAAGGCGACCTGAGGAACAGCCCGATCACGCTCTACGTCGTGAAGGAGGGCAAATGGGACGCGCTTGAAACGGTGGGCGGAGAAGCGGCGGCGTCCGCGGCTGCCCCGGCGCCGGCTCCCGACAAAAAATGACAGCGCAGCGGTGATACGCTTGCGCTGAATTGAAACGGCACCTGCGGGTGCCGTTTTTGCGCGTTAATGGACATATTCCTGCAGCAGCTGATCAACGGCGTGGTGCTGGGCGCGATCTACGCCCTGGTCGCGCTCGGTTACACCATGGTCTACGGCATCCTCGGGCTCATCAACTTCGCGCACGGCGAAGTGGTGATGATCGGCGCGCTGGTGGCGCTCACCGTGATCCAGTTGCTGGTGGGAAGCGGGATCGCACTGCCCGGGCCGGCGATCGCGGCGCTGGGCCTGCTGGTGGCAATGCCGGTGTGCATGGCGCTGGGTTACGCTATCGAGCGCGTCGCCTACCGCCCGCTGCGCGGCGCGCCGCGCCTCGCCCCGCTCATTACCGCGATCGGGGTCTCCATCCTGCTGCAAAACGTGGCGATGATCGTGTGGGGGCGCCAGTATCATTCGTTTCCCGCGCTGCTGCCGGCGACGCCGCACCAGATCGGCGGGGCCACGTTGAACGACTTGCAGATCTTCATCGTGCTGCTCGCGGCCGCGGTCATGGCTGCGCTGCTCGCCATCGTGCACCGCACGCGGCTCGGCCGCGCCATGCGCGCGACCGCGCAGAACCCGGAAGTCGCGGGGCTGATGGGCGTCAACATCAACACCGTCATTTCCATCACTTTCGTGATCGGGTCAGCGCTCGCCGCGGTGGCCGGGGTGATGATCAGCGCCTATTACGGCGTGGCCCACTATTTCATGGGTTTCATGCTGGGCCTGAAGGCGTTCACCGCGGCGGTGCTGGGCGGCATCGGCAATATCGCCGGCGCGATGCTGGGGGGACTCCTGCTCGGCGTGATCGAAAGCCTGGGCGCGGGCTACATCGGGCCGCTGACCGGCGGTTTCCTCGGCAGCCATTACCAGGACGTGTTCGCGTTCCTGGTGCTGATCCTGGTGCTGGTATTCCGGCCCTCGGGGCTGCTCGGCGAGCGCGTCGCGGAACGGTCTTGAAGACATGGCTGGTGAGTCGTGACGGGTGACTGGGAAAAACTAAAACGCGATCCGCGCTTCGTGTGGCCCGCGTTCATCGCCCTCGCACTGCTGCTGCTCGCGCTGCCGTTCGTCGCCGACTGGGCGCTCGGCCGCGCCTGGGTGCGCATAGCCGCTTTCGTGCTGCTCTACGTCATGCTCGCGCTGGGACTCAATATCGTGGTCGGCTACGCCGGCCTGCTCGACCTGGGTTACGTCGCCTTCTTCGCGGTCGGGGCCTATTTCTACGCGCTGCTCGCCTCTCCCCACTTCGGCGTCCACCTGCCGTTCTGGCTGCTGCTGCCGCTGGGCGCGGCGGTCGCCTGCGTCTTCGGCGTGCTGCTCGGCGCGCCGACGCTGCGATTGCGCGGCGACTACCTCGCCATCGTCACGCTCGGCTTCGGCGAGATCATCCGCATCTTCCTGGTGAACCTCAATGCGCCGGTCAACATCACCAACGGCCCCCAGGGCGTCAACCTGATCGACCCGATCCGGCTCGGCGACTTCTCGCTGGCGCAGGCACACGCTTTCCTGGGCATAAGCTTCCCCACCGTCTACAACTACTACTACCTGTTCCTCGCGCTGACGCTTTTCGTGATCTTCGTCTCGATGCGGCTCGAGCATTCGCGCATCGGCCGCGCCTGGGTGGCGATCCGCGAGGACGAGGTGGCGGCGGCCGCCATGGGCATCAATACCCGCAACGTGAAACTCCTCGCCTTCGCGATGGGCGCGAGCTTCGGCGGCGTCTCCGGCGGCCTCTTCGCCGGCTTCCAGGGTTTCGTCAGCCCCGAGAGTTTCACGATCATCGAATCCATCATGATCCTGTGCATGGTGGTGCTCGGCGGCATGGGCCACATACCGGGCGTCATACTGGGCGTTGTGCTGCTGGTGATCCTCCCCGAGGCGCTGCGTTACCTGGGGCCGCTGCAGCAGTGGCTCATCGGGCGCGTGCTCGCCGATCCCGCGGACCTGCGCCTGCTGGTATTCGGCCTGGCGCTGATCCTGGTCATGCTGCTGCGCCCCTCGGGCATGTGGCCTTCGCAAGTGCGCCGGCGCGAGCTTTCCGCGACAGGCAATCCAGCCCGCAACGGGCCGACGAGCGTCCGCGATGCCGGAGAATAGCGCCGCCCTGCTCGAAGCCAGCGCCGTCAGCAAGCGCTTTGGCGGCCTCGCCGCGCTGTCCGGGATCTCGCTCGGCGTCATGCGCGGCGAGATCTTCGGGCTGATCGGGCCCAACGGCGCGGGCAAGACGACGCTGTTCAACATCCTGACCGGCCTCTACCGCCCCGACGCCGGCGAATTCGTCTTCGACGGCGCGCGCATGACGGGCATGAAGCCGCACCAGGTGGCCGAGCGCGGCATTGCGCGAACATTCCAGAACATACGCCTCTTTGCCAACATGACGGCGCTCGAGAACGTGATGGTCGGGCGTCACTCCCGCACGCGCGCCGGCGTGCTCGGCGCGGTCACGTACAGTGCCGCCACCCGCGCGGAAGAGGCGGCGACCGCGGAACGCGCGCACGCTCTGCTCGAATACGTCGGCATCTCCGGCTGCGCCGGAGAGCTTGCCAGCACGCTCGCCTACGGCCACCAGCGCCGCCTGGAGATCGCGCGCGCGCTCGCGACCGACCCCAAGCTGCTCGCGCTCGATGAGCCCGCCGCGGGCATGAACGCGACCGAGACCGCCGAATTGAAGCGCTTGCTCGCGCGGATACGCGGCGACGGCATCACGCTGCTCCTGATCGAGCACGACGTGAAGCTGGTGATGGGGCTGTGCGATCGCGTGGCGGTGCTCGACTACGGCAGGAAGATCGCGGAAGGCGCGCCGGCGCAAGTGCAGCGCGATCCGGCGGTCATCGAAGCCTACCTCGGAGGCGCCCTTGCTTGAAGCGCGGGGCTTGAAGGTTTCCTACGGCGGCATCAACGCCGTCAAGGGCATCGACCTGGAGGTCGGGCGCGGCGAGCTCGTCACGCTGATCGGCTGCAACGGCGCCGGCAAGAGCACGACGCTGAAGGCGCTGGCGGGCCTGTTGAGGCCCGCCGCGGGCCGCATCCACTATAATGGCAGCGATATCACGGCGCGCCCGGCGTTCGAGCTCGTCCGGCGGGGACTTGCGCTGGTGCCTGAAGGACGCGGCGTATTCGGGCGGCTGACCGTGGAGGAGAACCTGGCGATGGGCGCCTACAGCCGCCGGGACCGGGCGCGGGTGGACGCCGATTTCGAGCGCGTCTACGAGCGGTTTCCGCGGCTGGCCGAGCGGCGTCGCCAGCCCGCCGGGACGCTGTCGGGAGGGGAGCAGCAGATGCTCGCGATCGGGCGCGCGCTGATGAGCCGGCCGCAACTGCTGCTGCTCGACGAGCCCAGCATGGGGCTGGCGCCGCTCATGGTGCAGAAGATATTCGAAACCATACGCGCGATCGCGCAAGAGGGAGTGACTTTGCTGCTGGTCGAGCAAAACGCCAGGCTCGCGCTCGAGGCAAGCCACCGCGGCTATGTCATGGACAGCGGCGTGATCACGCTTGCCGACAGCGCCCCGCGCCTGCTCGGCAACCCCCAGGTCAGGCAGGCCTATCTCGGTGAGTGAGCAGACTGCATCAAACTCGAGCCCAGGCGCCGCGGCGGCCACGCGCGTGCTGCAGTTGCGGTCCCGGCTCGCGCGCGGCGTGTTGTTCGCGGCGGCGGCGGCGGCGCTTGCCGCGATACTCGGTTATCTCTATTTCAAGACCCAGAGCGGCGATTTCAAGCGCCAGAACGAGGTGCTGGCGCTGTTCCGGGAACTGAAGGAGATCGATGCGCGCTGGGACGTGGAGGTCCTGCGCGCGCGCACCGAGCTTGCCCCGTCTCAACTGCCTGTGCCGGATTACGGCGCGGTGCTCAACCGCGTACGCCAGGAGCTCACCGCCGCCACGCGCGATGTGGACAGCCCGGCGCTCAAGCTGGGTCTGACCGACCTCGCCAGCGCCTTCGCGCAGAAGGCCGAGCTGGTGGACAAGTTCAAGAAGGCGAACGCCGCCACCCAGCAGGCCCTCGCGCAGGTGCTGGCGGCCGATGTCGAGATCGCGGGGCTGGTGCGCGGCACCTGGCAGGATTTCCGCGACCGCGAGCGCCTGGTCGCCGCGGAGAGCACCGTGACCCAGGTCATTGCAGAATCGCAGAAGTACTACTTCGCCCCGGGCGCAGCGCAGAAGAAGACCGTCGAAACGGTCGCCGCCGACCTGCGCGAAGCGGCAGCGCGCCTGCCAGCGGCGCTGCGCGAGGGGTTGCTCCGGCTCGACGGCAATGTGCAGCAGCTGCTGGGCGCGAAGCCGATCGAGCAGGAGCTCTACCAGAAGCTCTCCTTCGTCACGGCGGGCCCGCGCGTGAACGGCCTCACCAACGCCTACTCTCGTGAGATCGAGTCCACGCTCGCCGATAAGGAAATCTACCGCGTCTATCTGGTCGCCTTCTCCGGGGCGCTGCTGATCTTCATCGGCTATCTGACCGCCCGCTTGGTCGCGAGCTATCGTCTGCTCAACGCCGCGAACGAGGAACTGGAGCGGCGCGTCATCGAGCGCACCCGCGAACTGTCGGAAGCGCTCACGCAGCTCAAGGAATCGGAGGCGCAGCTGATCCAGACCGAGAAGATGTCCTCGCTCGGGCAGATGGTGGCGGGGGTGGCGCATGAGATCAATACGCCGCTCGCCTACGTCAAGAACAGCCTCGGCTCGGTCAAGGGCAAGCTCCCCGAGCTCACCCAGCTCATCTCCGAAGCGGAGCAATTGCTCGCGCTGCTGAGGGCCGGCGCGAGCGACCCGCAGAAGCTCGCCCAGCAATTCGCGCTGACCGAGCAACTCATCGCCCGGTTCCGCGAGCACCAGGCGCTCGAGGAGCTGCGGGACCTGGTCAAGGACGGCCTCTACGGCATCGAGCAGATCGCCGAAATCGTGGTCAATCTCAAGGATTTCTCGCGCCTCGACCGCAGCAAGGTGTCGAGCTTCAGCCTGAACGAGGGGCTGGAGAGCACGCTGCTGCTTGCCAAGCACGAACTGAAGATGCACACGGTGAAGAAGAACTTCGGCGCCATCCCGCCGATCACCTGCTCGCCGTCCCAGCTGAACCAGGTGTTCCTGAACCTCATCAACAACGCGGTGCAGGCGATCGAAGCGGGGGAGGGCGTGATCACGCTCACCACCCGCCAGCCCGACACCGAGCACGTCGCGGTGGACGTCGAGGATAACGGCAAGGGCATCCCGCCGGAGGTCCTGCCCAAGATCTTCGATCCGTTCTTCACCACCAAGGACGTGGGCAAGGGCACCGGGCTCGGCCTGTCCATCGTCTACAAGATCGTCGAGCAGCACGGCGGCACCCTCAGCGTGGATTCGACGGTCGGGGTTGGCACCAAATTCACCGTGGTGCTGCCGTTGACGCCCCCGGAGCCGGCGCCAGCCGCCGCCTGAGCGCGAGACCGGATCCCCGAACCGACATGGACAACCCTGCCGCGATCGGCAAGTACCGGATCCAGGGCACGCTCGGCCAGGGCGGGATGGGCACCGTCTACAAGGCGTTCGATCCGGCCATCCACCGCCAGGTCGCGATCAAGACCATCATCAAATCCTCGCTCGATCCCGCCGACCTGCAGTACGCGCTCACGCGCTTCCGGCACGAAGCGCAGGCCGTGGGACGGCTCACCCATCCGCGCATCGCCGCAATCTACGACTACGGCGAGGACCTGGACCTCGCCTACATCGTGATGGAGATCGTGAACGGCAAGTCGCTGTTCCAGCACATCCAGAACAAGGCGCAGTTCAGCCTGAAGGAAATCGGCGAGATCGTCCGGCAACTGCTCGACGGCCTGGGTTACGCCCACGGGCAAGGCGTGACCCACCGTGACATCAAGCCCTCGAATCTCCTGATCAACGACGACGGGCGCATCAAGATCAGCGATTTCGGCATCGCGCGCATCGAGTCCTCCACGCTCACCCAGGTGGGCGAGATCATGGGCTCGCCCGGCTACATGCCGCCGGAGCAATTTCTCGGCACCGAGATCGACGCGCGCAGCGACATCTATTCCGTGGGCGTGATCGCCTACGAGCTGCTCGCGGGGCGGCGCCCGTTCATCGGCAACAACGCCGAAGTCATGCGCCAGGCGCTCAACGTGCGGCCGGTGAACCCGTCGGAGCACAACCCCAAGATCTCGGTGCAGCTCGACTGGGCGGTGCAGAAGGCGCTCGCCAAAAAACAAGGGGACCGCTTTCAAAGCGCGAAGGACTTTTCCGACGCCTTCATCAAGGGCATCGAGGCGAGCATCCGCATGGCAAACCGCGAGCTCGAGCCAAACGCGATGGAGGACGCGCCCACTCAGCGCATCGATCCCGCCCTGGTCCAGGCCGCGCGCATGCTTGCGGGCCTGCAGCCGGCGAAGAACGAGGCGCCGGTAGCGGAGGCGGCGCCCCGGCAACCGGCGGAAATGCCGGCCGCAACTGCCGCTCCCGAGGCTGCCGCCAGGAAAGCGCGCATCCTGTTCGTGGACGACGAGGAGCGCATCCTCACCGCGCTGCGCTCGATCTTCCGCGCCCACTATCACGTGTTTACCGCGACCAACGGAAAAGAAGCGCTGGATTTCGTCGGCAAGTTCAAGCCCCACGTCGTGGTGAGCGATCAGCGCATGCCGGAGATGACCGGGGTGGAGCTGCTGCGGCAGGTCAAGGACGCCGCGCCCGGCACGGTGCGGCTGCTGCTGACGGGCTACTCGGACCTCGCTTCGATCGTGGGCTCGATCAACGAAGGCGAGGTGTTCCGCTTCGTCTCCAAGCCGTGGGACAACCAGGAAATCCAGAAGACGATGGGCGAGGCGGTGGCGATCGCGCTCGAACTGGCGGAGGCCACCGTGACCGGCATCGCGACGCCGGACAGGATGAACGCCGCGATCCTAGTGGTGGACCGCGGCGAGGAAGCCTACAAGGCCGCCAAGGAATTGTTCGGCACGGCCTGCCCCGTGCTCCACGCAAAGGATCTCGAGGGGGCGTTTGCGGCGCTCGAGTCTCAGGAAACCGCGCTGATCATCGCCGACATCGAGCGCGGCGGGCGGGACGACCTGGTCGCCGTGTTCAAGGTGCTCAAGCAGGAACACCCCGAGATCCTGACCATCGTGCTGACCGAGGCGTCGGATTCGGAGCTGGTGATCGAGCTCATCAACCAGGCGCAGATCTTCCGCTTCGTCAACAAGCCGGTGAACCTGAAGCTCCTCCAGCAGCACGCGCAAGCCGCGCTCGAGCGCTACCAGTCGTTCCAGCAGGCGCCGCAACTCGCGTTGAGCCACAAGGTCGCGCACGCCAGCGCCGCGAGCGACAACCTCATCAGCAAGTTCAGGGACCGCGTGCAGTCGCTGAAGGGCTGGTTGCGCCCGGTGATCCGCTAAATTCTCATACCCAGTCCCTGGGCACGAGAAATTCCCGGTACAGCTTTTCCTCCGCGCTGCCCGGCTCCGGCTTCCAGTCGTAGCGCCATTCCACGCGCGGCGGCAGCGAAATCAGGATGGATTCGGTGCGCCCGCCCGACTGCAGGCCGAACAGCGTGCCGCGGTCGTAGACCAGGTTGAACTCGACGTAGCGCCCGCGTCGGTAGGCCTGGAACGCGCGCTCGCGATCCGTGTAGGGGAGGCCCCGGCGGCGCTCGAGGATGGGCAGGTACGCCGGCAGGAAATGCCCGCCCACGCTCCTCACCAGCGCAAAGCAGCCGTCGAAGTCGGGCCGGCTGAGATCGTCGAAGAAAATGCCGCCGACGCCGCGCGCCTCGCCCCGGTGCTTGAGGAAAAAATACTCGTCGCACCACCGCTTGAACCGCGGGTAGTGCTCCGCGCCGAAGGGGGCCAGCGCGTCGCGGCAGCAGCGGTGGAAATGCCGCGCGTCCTCGGCGTATCCATAGTACGGCGTCAGGTCCATGCCGCCGCCGAACCACCACACCGGCCCGGTTCCGGCCTTCTCCGCGACGAAGAACCGCACGTTCATGTGCGCGGTCGGGGCGTGCGGGTTGCGCGGGTGCAGCACGAGGGAGACGCCCATCGCCTCGAACGAGCGGCCGGCGAGCTCCGGCCGGCCAGCGCTGGCGGATGGCGGCAGGCCGCTGCCCAGCACGTGCGAGAAATTGACCCCGGCGCGCTCGAAAACGCCACCGTCTTCCAGCATACGGGTGACGCCGCCACCGCCTTCAGCGCGGCTCCATTCATCGCGCCGGAACTCCCCGCCGTCCAGCTCGGCGAGCCGGCCGACGACCGCCTCCTGCAGCCCGAGAAAAAACCGCTTGACGGCGGGCCGGTCCACGTTGCGATGGCCGCTACCTGCGGCCGCCGGCGAGCGCGCGATGGCCGATGTCGCGCCGCAGCTGCATGCCGTCGAAGCGGATGCCGTCGGCGATTTCGTAGGCGCGGCGCCGGGCCATGCGCACATTGTGCCCGAGCGCGGTGACGGTGAGCACGCGCCCGCCGCTCGAAACCACGTCCTTGCCGTTCAACACCGTGCCGGCGTGGAACACGTGGCTGTCCTCGGCGGGTGCCGGCAGTCCCCTGATCGCGTCGCCCTTGCGCGGCGCGTCCGGGTAACCGTGGGCCGCGAGCACCACCCCGAGCGCAACGCGGGTGTCCCATTCGGCTTCCACCTGGTCGAGGTCGCCCTCAAGCGCGCGCTCGATCAGCGTGACGAGGTCGCTCTTCAGCCGCAGCATGATCGGCTGCGTCTCAGGGTCTCCCAGCCGGCAGTTGAATTCCAGCACCTTGATGCTGCCGTCCCCGGCGATCATCAGGCCCGCATACAGAAACCCGGTATAGGGCGTGCCGTCTTTCTCCATGCCGGTGATCGCGGGCTGGATCACTTCGCGCATCACCCTGGCATGCACGCCCGGCGTGACCACCGGCGCCGGCGAATAGGCGCCCATGCCGCCGGTATTGGGGCCGCGGTCGCCATCGAGGAGACGCTTGTGATCCTGGCTGCTGGCGAGCGCCAGCGCGTGCCGCCCGTCGGCGAGCACGATAAAGCTCGCTTCCTCGCCTTCGAGATACTGCTCGATCACCACGCGATTGCCCGCGACGCCCATCTCTTTTTTCAGCAGCATCCGGTCCACCGCCGCATGCGCCTCGTTCGCATCCATCGCCACCACCACGCCCTTGCCGGCGGCGAGCCCGTCGGCCTTGACGACGATGGGCGCGCCCTGCCGCTCGATGTAATCGTGGGCGCGTCCGGCGTCGGTGAACGCGCCGTAGGCGGCGCTCGGTATGCCGTGGCGCTGCATGAAGCTCTTGGCGTGTTCCTTGGAGCTTTCCAGCCGCGCTGCCGCTTGTGTCGGGCCGAAGATTCTGAGCCCGGCGGCGGTAAACTCGTCCACGATACCGTCCGCGAGCGGCGCCTCCGGGCCGACGACGGTGTAAGCGACCGCCTCCTTGCGCGCGAACTTGGCAAGCCCCGGGATGCCGGCGAGCGCGACATTGGCGAGCCCGTCCTCGCGCGCGGTGCCCGCATTGCCCGGCGCGACGAAGACGCGCGAGACGCGCGGCGAGCGCGCCAGCTTCCACGCCAGCGCATGCTCGCGTCCGCCTGCTCCGATCACCAGCAGCTTCATGCCTTCAAACCCATCCCGCCCAAGGCGGGATATTTATGTATCTTATTGATTTAAGATCATTATTTACGGGCCTGGGTTCAATGCCGGAAATGACGCTGGCCGGTGAACGCCATGGCGATGCCGTGCTCGTCGGCGGCGGCGATCACTTCCTCGTCGCGCAGGCTGCCGCCGGGCTGAATGATCGCCTTGGCGCCGGACTGCGCCACCACGTCGATGCCGTCACGGAACGGGAAAAACGCATCGGAAGCCACCACCGAGCCTTGCAATGAGAGCCCGGCGTGTGCCGCCTTGATGGCGGCGATGCGCGCAGAATCCACACGGCTCATCTGTCCCGCGCCGACGCCGAGCGTCGCGCCTCCGCCGCAGAATACGATGGCGTTCGACTTGACGAACGTGGCTACGCGCCACGCAAAGAGCAGGTCGGCAAGCTGCGCTGCGTCCGGCTTCGCTTGGGTGACGATCTTGAGCTCGCCCGCGCCGAGTCGGGCCATGTCGGGCGTCTGCACCAGCAAGCCCCCGCCCACCCGCTTGAGGTCCAGCTCGTTCGCCCCCGGTGCCGGGGTCACGACGAGCACCCGAATGTTGGCTTTTTGCGCCAGCGCCCCGCCTGCTTCCGCAGCGTAGGCCGGCGCTATCACCACTTCGACGAACTGCCGGGAGAGCGCTTCGGCAGTCCCGCCATCGAGCTCGCGGTTGAAGGCGATGATGCCGCCGAAAGCGGAAGCGGGGTCGGTCGCAAACGCCTTGCGGTAGGCTTCGGCGAGACTGCCGGCCACCGCGGCGCCGCAGGGGTTGGCGTGCTTGACGATGACGCACGCGGGCTCGTCGAAGCTCTTCACGCACTCCCACGCCGCATCCGCGTCGGCCAGGTTGTTGTAGGAGAGCTCCTTGCCCTGCAACTGCCGGTGGGTGCCGAGGCTGCCCGGGGCCGGCTGCAACTCGCGGTAGAAGGCCGCTTCCTGGTGCGGATTCTCCCCATAGCGGAGCCTCTGTGCGAGATCGAACTGCAGATTGAGCCGCCGCGGGAAGCGGGCGCGCTCGCCCGCAGCGTCGAGCGCGGTGAGGTAGTTGCTGATCGCGCCATCGTACTGCGCGGTATGGGAAAACGCCTTCTGCGCGAGGCGAAAGCGCATCTCGGCGCCGACCGCTCCGTTGGTCGCAGCCATCTCGGCCAGCAACGGCGCGTAATCCGCGGGGTCGGCAACCGCCGCCACGTGCGGGTGGTTCTTGGCAGCGCTCCGGAGCAGCGCCGGGCCGCCGATGTCTATGTTTTCGATAGCTTCTTCCAGCGAGCAACCGGGCCGGGCCACCGCCGCGCTGAATGGGTAAAGATTGACCGCCACCAGATCGAGCGCCGGGATCGCCGCCCGCTTGAGCGCATCCATGTGCCCGGGGGCGTCGCGCCGGGCGAGGACGCCGGCATGCACCTTGGGATGCAGCGTTTTCACCCGCCCGTCGAGCATCTCGGGAAAACCGGTGTAGTCGGCTACCTCGGTCACTTTGAGACCGGCGTCCCTCAGCAGCTTCGCCGTGCCTCCGGTGGAGATCAGCGCGACGCCGAAGCGGGCGAGGCCGCGCGCGAATTCAACGATCCCGGTCTTGTCCGAAACGCTGATGAGAGCCTGCTTGATGACGGCCATGGCGCGGTGAGCAGTAAGCGGTCGGGCGCCGCAAACGGCTATTTTAACCGCCCACCGCTTGCCGCTCACGGTTTACGCTTCTAGAACTTGATGCCGTGCACCTTGATCTTCTTGCGCAGGGTATTGCGGTTGATGCCCAGCATTTCGGCGGCGTGGGACTGGTTGCCGCGCACCCGGTGCAGCACGCTCTCGAGCAGCGGCTTCTCGACGCAATTGATGACCATGTCGTAGACCGCGCAGGGTTTTTCCCCGTCCAGGTCCCGGAAATAGCCGTCGATCGCTTTGCGCACCATGCGCGCCATTTCGTTTTCGTTCATCATGCCGCGCATTCCTCGACATAAGTCAGGCGCTGCCCGCGGCTCGCGAGCTCGCCGAAAAACGCGTCCACCGCCTTGAGCTGCTCGGCGCTCGACTCGATCCGGTTCAGGGCGTGGCGAAACGCCGCTGAACCGGCCAAGCCCTTGGTGTACCAGGAAATATGCTTGCGCGCGACGCGCACGCCGGTGTGCTCGCCGTAGAAATCGTAGAGCTCGCGCAGGTGCGCGATCAGCACGCGGTGGATCTCCTCCACCGCCGGCGGCGGCAACGGCTCGCCGGTCTTGAGATAGTGCTCGATCTCACGGAACATCCACGGCCGACCCTGGGCGGCGCGCCCGATCATCACGGCATCGGCCCCGGTGTAGTCCAGCACCCGCTTCACCTTCTCGGGCGTGGAGATATCGCCGTTGGCGATCACCGGGATGCCGATTTCGCTCTTGACCGCGGCGATGGTGTCGTACTCGGCGTCCCCGGAAAAGCCGCAGGACCGCGTGCGCCCGTGGATCGCGAGCGCGGCGATACCGGCGCCCTCTGCGATCTTCGCGACGCGCAGCGCGTTCCGGTTATCGCGGTCCCAGCCGGTGCGAATCTTGAGCGTGATGGGCACACCCACCGCGGTCACCACGGCGTCAAGGATGCGCCCGACGAGCGGTTCGTCCTTGAGCAGGGCGGAGCCTGCCATCACGTTGCATACTTTCTTCGCCGGGCAGCCCATGTTGATGTCTATGATCTGGGCACCCTGGTCCACATTGTAGCGAGCCGCCTCCGCCAGCATTTGCGGGTCGGCGCCCGCGATCTGTACCGCGATCGGCTCGGCTTCGCCTTCGTGATTGGCGCGGCGTAGCGTTTTCTCCGAGCCCCGGAGCAGGGAATTGCTCGCCACCATCTCCGAGACCGCCATGCCGGCGCCCATGGCCTTGCACAACTGGCGAAACGGGCGATCGGTCACGCCCGCCATCGGCGCCACGATCAGGTTGTTCTTGAGTTGATGCGGACCAATGTGCATCGGTCGCGTGTTTTATTCGGGAAAGGGCGACATTGTAATAGTTGTGTTCGCGCAAGCAAAGAAATTATTGCCGTTTTTTCGATCGGTGTTGCGGCGACCCCACACGCCGCGCGCGCGGCCGTCAGCCGCGCGTGCCGAAGGTCATGCGCCGTACGACGAAGTTCCTGGCGGCCGGCACGGCGCCGAGCAGGGTAAGTCCCAGGCCGCGCGCGAGCCTGAGAGGCTCGAGATCATTGGAAAAAAGCTGCACCAACGTATCGGTAAACCAGACGCCCCCGCGACGGTCGAGCCGCCGCCGCGCGGCATAGGCCCGGAGCAACGCCGGGCCGCCGACTTCCTCGCGGCTGCAATCCCTAACCAGGTCCGCGAGTTCCCAGGCATCCCTCAGCCCGAGATTCAACCCCTGGCCGGCAACCGGGTGCAGCGTCTGTGCGGCGTTGCCGAGCGCCGTCACGCGTGGTACCACGATGCGGGAAGAAACCTTGAGCGCGAGAGGAAACCTAGTGCGGGTGCCAACCGCCGCAACCCCCCCCAGGCGGCCGCCAAAAGCATGCTCGAGTCGCTGCAGGAATTCGGTATCGGGCAGTGTGCACAATTCTTGTGCATGCTCCAGCGTGGTCGTCCAGATCACCGCCAGCTTCTCCCCGTCCGGCAGAAGGGCTAACGGCCCGGTGGGCGTAAAACGCTCGTACGCGACATTCCGGTGCGGCGTCCGGCTCGTCACTCGCGCGGTCACCGCGGCTTGCCGGTAATCGCGTATGCGCGTCTGCGCGCCGGCCGTCAGCGTCCCGCCATCGGCGACGGCCACCAGCCGGGCCGCGGCGTACTCGGGGCCCGCACCCCGCTCGAACTGGACGCGGACCCTGGCCGGTTCCGGGGCGAGCCCGGTTACCGTCGCGCCGGTCAGAGAGTCGCAGAACCCGGCACCGAGACCGCCCGCGAGGGTCCGGGCGAGCCGGGCGTAATCGAGCACGTAACCCAGCGCCGGCAGGCGGGCTTCCTCGGCGTCGAGTTCGACCCGCCCGAAGCCGCCGCGCTGTGAAACATGGATGCGCGCGATCGGGGTCACCGGCGCAAGTTCGTCCCACACGCCCAAACGCTCCAGTATCAACCGGCTGCCATGGGAAAGCGCGATCGGGCGCGGATCCATGGGCGCGGGTTCGGGGAGGCGCGCCTCCACGACCGCCACATCGAGGCCGCTGTCGCGCAAAGCCAGCGCCAAGGCCGTCCCCACCGGCCCGCCGCCCGCGATCAATACGTCGTAATCAGGCATCGCGGGCCTGCATCAGCGTTTCGATGTCGGAGATGCTTTTCGGGGCGTCCTGGGTCAGCACCTCGCGTCCGGTCCTGGTCACGAGCACGTCGTCCTCGATGCGCACCCCGATGCCGGAGAAGCGCGCCGGCACCCCGGGGCCGGCGCGGACGTAGCATCCCGGCTCCACCGTCAGCACCATCCCCGGCTCGAGCGCGCGCCACCGGCCGCTGCGCTTGTAATCGCCCGCATCGTGCACGTCGAGCCCGAGCCAGTGGCCGGTGCGGTGCATGTAGTACTTTCTGTAGGCCTCGGTTTCGATCGCCTGCCCGGGGCTGCCTTTGAGGAGCTTCAGGTCCACCAGCCCCCGCGCCAGGACGCCGATCGCCGCGTGGTGCGGCGCGTCCCAGGCGTTGCCCGGCTTCACCGCGGCGATCGCGGCGGTTTGGGCCTCCAGAACCAATTGGTAGATCTCGCGTTGCGGCCCGCCGAATTTTCCGTTCACCGGGAAAGTGCGCGTCACGTCCGAGGCGTAGCCGTCGAGCTCGCAACCGGCGTCTATCAACAGCAGATCGCCGTCCTTCAGCTTCCCGTCGTTGCGCACGTAATGCAGGATGCACGCGTGCTCGCCGCCGGCGACGATAGGGGGGTACGCGGGCGCCTGCGCGCCGTGGCGCCGGAATTCATGCAGGAGTTCCGCCTCGATTTCGAACTCGTTCCGGCCCGGGCGCGCGGCGCGCATGGCGCGGCGGTGGGCGCCGGCGGTGATTGCCGCGGCGCGGCGCATCACGGCGACTTCCTCCGGCCCCTTGATCAGCCGCATCTCGTCGATGAGCGCGTGCGCGTCCCGGATTTCCGCCGGCGCGGCAACGCCGCTGCGCGCCCGCCCGCGCACCTGGTTGATCCAGCCCATGACGCGCGCATCCCAAGCCGCGTCCGCCCCGAGATGGCAATGGAGGACGCCGCGGTCGGCGAGGATATCGGGCATCAGCGCATCAAGCTTGGCGATGGAATGCGCCTCGTCGAACCCGAATTCAGCGCGCGCCGTTTCGGGACCGCAGCGCGAGCCGTCCCAAATCTCGCGTTCCGGATCGCGGTCGCGGCAGAACAGCACGCTTTTCGCCGGCTCGCCGGCGATGACCACCAGCACCGCGTCCGGCTCGCGGAACCCGGTGAGGTAGTAGAGGTAGCTGTCGTAGCGATAGGGATAATACGAATCGCGGTTGCGCGTGCGCTCGGGCGCGGCCGGCACGATCGCCACGCCCTCCCGCATCGAGGCCGCCAGCCGTGTCCGCCGCCGCCGGTAAACCGCTCTGTCCATATTCTTTCTTCTTCAGCCGCCAGGATATTCTGTGATTATAAACAACGTGCTAGTCGCCGGACCGGGTGCCGAGCAAGCGCTCGAGGGCAGCCAGGCGCTGCGGCGTGCCGATGTCCATCCAGATCCCGCGATGATGTTCCCCGCTGACGCGGGCTTGAGCCATCGCGGGCTCGAGCAGCGCGACGAGCTGGCGTCTGGAGCCGCGCGCCACCGGGGCAAACAGCGCCGGCGCATAGATCCCGATGCCGCTGAAGGTGAGCTTTTGCGCACCGTCTGCCGACACCATGCCGTCAGCCAGGCAGAAATCCCCCCGCGGATGGTGCGCCGGGTTGTCCACCAGCACGAGGTGGGCGTCGAGCGCGCCGCCGGCGAGCGCCGCCGCCGCTGCCATCAAGCGCGCGAAATCGAAATCGCTGTAGATGTCGCTGTTGACCACCGCGAACGGCGCATCGCCCAGCAGCGGCAGCGCATAGGCAATGCCGCCGCCGGTCTCGAGCGGAGTGTCCTCGCGCGAATAGGCGATGCGCACGCCGAGCCGGCTGCCGTCGCCCAGTTGCCGCTCGATGACGCCGCCCAGGTGCGAGACATTGACCACCAGGTCCGTGAAACCGGCCTGCGCCAGGCACGCGATCAGATGCGCGATCAGCGGCCGGCCGCCGGCTTCGAGCAGGGATTTGGGGGTACGGTCGGTGAGCGGGCGCATGCGCTCGCCGCGTCCGGCGGCAAGGATCATGGCTTTCACGTTGCGGCGCGCCTGTCCGGTTAAAAAGTATGGCCGGCCGCGGGCTGGCGATTCTCCAGCTGGTCGAACAGGCGCGCGAGCGGCTCGAGCTCGCGGTAACGCCCGGCGACCGCCCGCGCGTAGCGCATGAAGCGCGGCGTGTCCTCGAGGTAGCCGCTCTTCCCGTCGCGGTAGTGGATGCGCGCGAAGATACCGAGCACCTTGAGGTGGCGCTGCAGGCCCATCCACTCGAAGTCGCGGTAGAACGCGCCGAAGTCGGGATTCACCGGCAGCCCTCTGCGCCGCGCTTTTTCCCAATAGCGCACCGTCCAGTCGATCACGCGCTCCTCATCCCAGCTCACGAACGCGTCACGGGTGAGCGATACCAGGTCGTAGCTGATCGGGCCGTATACCGCGTCCTGGAAATCCAGCACGCCGGGATTGGGGTCGGTGACCATCAGGTTGCGCGGCATGTAGTCACGATGCACGTACGTCGCCGGCTGTGCCAGGTTGCGCGCGACGATCAGGGCTATCATGCCCGCGAGCGTCCGGTTCTGCGCCGCGTCGAGGGTCACACCAAGATGCCTCGCGACATACCACTCCGGAAAAAGATTGCATTCGCGCCTGAGCAGCGCTTCGTCGTACGGCGGCAGCTCGCCCTCACGGCTCGCCAGCTGCCATTTGAGCAGCGCTTCGGTCGCGTCGCCGAACAACCGGTCGGCATTGCCCTCGTTGAGCGCGGCAAGGTAGGGGGTGTCGCCGAAGTCGGTCAGCAACAGGAAGCCCGCCCGGAGATCCTGCGCGATCACCTCCGGCGCGTTCAGTCCGGCGGCGCGCAGCAGGCGCGCTATTCGTAGGTACGGCCTGCAGTCTTCGCGCTCCGGCGGCGCGTCCATCGCAATCCAGGACAGCCCCCCGGCGGCTACTCGGAAATAGCGGCGAAAACTGGCGTCGGCCGAGGCCGGTTTCAGTGAAAACGCCCCCGCCGCAAAGCGCGCGGCGAGCCAGTCGTGCAGCTGTTCCAACCGGGTATCGGGTATCGCCGGCAAGCCGATTGCCTTCAGCGATGAATTGTGCGATTTTAGCACTTCGCCCTGGCAGCCTCCCCCGATGCATAAGCTGGAAATAACGCGCATCTCGCTCGCCGTCCTCTGCGCTCTGCCGCTCTGCGCCGGCGCGCAGCAGGGGCTCAAGCTCAAATCGCAGCCCACGCTGATCCTGATCCCGCCGTCGGTCAAGGAGGAGGTACCGGTGTTCCTGGAGGCCGACCGGGTGCAGGGGCACAACGACAAGGAAACCGAAGCCGAGGGCGGCGTGCGGCTGCGCAAGCGCGGGCAGGCGGTTTACGCCGACCGCCTGCGTTACGACAAGCCCCGGGACGAAGTGACGGCCGAGGGCGGCGTGCGCATCGAGCAGCGCACGGACGTAATGGAAGGCGCGCGGCTCAAGTTCAACCTCGAGACCGAGCGCGGATTCATGGACAACCTGAACTACACGCTGCACAAGACGCCGGACCTGAGCGGGCAGCGGCCGGCGTTCCGCGACACGGACGGGCGCGGCACGGCGGAGCATCTGCTGTTCGAGGGCCCGGGACAGTACCGCGCCCAGCGCGCGCAGTACACCACGTGCGGACCGGGCCGTGACGATTGGTACGTGCGCGCCGGAGAATTGAGCATAGACAAAAACCGCGACATCGGCACCGCGCGCGATGCGAGCATCGTGTTCCAGGGCGTGCCGATCTTCTACTCACCCTATCTTTCGTTCTCACTGCACCAGGAGCGCAAATCGGGCTTCCTCACTCCGCACTACGGCAACACCACCAAGGGCGGCGCCGAGTTGACCGTGCCCTTTTACTGGAACATCGCGCCCAATCGAGATGCCACCATTTCGCCGCGCGTGATGAGCAAGCGCGGCACTTTGCTGAATACCGAGTTCCGCTATCTAGAGCCGACCTATCTCGGCGAGGCCCGCTTCGAGATCCTGCCGGATGACAACGAGCGCAACGGCAAGGAGCGCCACGCCTACTTCATCCGTCACAACCACACCCTGCCCGGCGGCTGGTACGGCGCGCTCAATCTGCAGAGGGTTTCGGACGACACTTACTTCACCGATCTCTCGACCCAGATCGCGGTGGCCTCGCAGGTGCTGCTGCCGCGCGAAGGGACGCTCGGCCGCAACGGTATCTGGGGCGGCAACGGCACCTACGGCTTCAGCGCCTTGGTGCAGCGCTGGCAGACCCTGCAGGCCGACCCGCTGGTGCCGGTCACGGCGCCTTATGACCGCGTACCGCAGCTGACGCTCAACGCCTCGCGCCCGGACGTGCTGCGCTCGGATTTCGACTTCCAGGGCCAGTATGTCGGCTTCGACCATCCGACGCTGGTCAACGGCAGGCGGGCGCTGGCTTATCCAAGTCTCAGTCTGCCGCTGCAGACGGCATACGCTCACCTCACGCCGAAGCTGGGCGTGAACCTCACGCGCTATTCCATCGATCCGAACACCGCCGGCTTCACCGATCGGAACCGCACGCTGCCGGTCTTCAGCACCGACGCCGGCGTCGTGTTCGAGCGGCAGACCGCCTTCGGCGGGGCGTCGCTCGTGCAAACCCTCGAGCCCCGGCTCTACTACCTCTACATCCCGTTCCGCGACCAGAGCCGCATACCGGTGTTCGACAGCGGCCAGCAGGACATCAACTTCGCGACCATCTACTCGGAAAACCAGTTTGCCGGCTGGGACCGCATCAACGATGCCAATCAGGTGACGCTGGGCGTCACCTCGCGCTTCCTACAGTCCGACAGCGGCGCCGAACGGCTGCGCGTCGGCGTCGCGCAGCGCTTCTATTTCGACACGCAGCGCGTCACGCTGCCGGGCGTGCCGTTGCGCACCAGTACCAGTTCCGACCTGCTCGCCGCGCTTTCCGGCACGGTCGTCCGGGATTGGACGGTCGAAGCGGGCGCGCAGTACAGCACGACCTCCTCGCAGATCCAGAGACTCAACGTCGGCACCCGCTATCAACCGGCGCCCGGCAAGGTGCTGAACCTGAGCTATCGCGAGACGCTCAATTCCATCCGGCAGACCGATGTCTCCACGCAATGGCCCGTCGGCCGGGGCTGGACCGGGCTTGCGCGGTGGAATTATTCGCTGCGGGAGCAGCGCACGCTGGAAGGGCTGGTCGGCGCGGAATACAACGGCGGTTGCGGTTGCTGGGTGCTGCGCGTGGTCGCGCACCGCTTCGCAACCGCCACCCAGCAGGCTTCGACCACGTTTTTCGTGCAGCTCGAATTGAACGGGGTGTCGCGAGTCGGCTCTAACCCGCTGGAAACGCTCAAACGCAACATCGGTGGTTATGTCAGACTGGATCCCCGCGCGCGGCAGGAAGAGCAGGGTACTCCCTATTACTATTGATGCCGGGCGCGGCCGCATCCCGGATGGCAAGGCGTTTGCCCGCGGTGCGCCGCTTGCACGCCTGCTGGTGCTCGCCGCCGCACTCGCGTGCCCGGCGCTGCCTGCACCGGCGCAGAAGCCGCGCCCCGTCGTTGTGCTCGACCGCATCGTGGCGGTGGTGAACGATGAAATCATCACCCGTCTCGATCTCGACCAGCGTCTCAAATTCGCTGTGTTGCAGCTGAAACAGCAGGGCACGCCTCTGCCGCCACGCGTGGACCTGGAGAAGCGACTGCTCGACCGGCTGATCAGCGACCGCGTGCAACTTCAATACGCCAGGGAAACGGCCCTGCGCGTGGACGATGTGGAGCTCGACCGGGCCATCCAGCGCATCGCGCAGGACAACAAGCTCACCCTGCAGCGGTTGCGCGAGACACTGGAGAGGGATGGCGTGCCGTTCGTCCGGTTCCGCGAGGACATCCGCAACGAGATCGTCATGACGCGGCTGCGGGAGCGCGAAGTTGACAACAAGATCACGGTCACGGAAGGCGAAGTCGAGAACTTCATCAAAACCCAGCAGGCCCAGGAGGGGCGCAGTGATGAATACAACCTGTCCCACATCCTCGTGACCGTTCCCGAGAATGCCACCCCCGAGCAGATCCAGGTGCGCAGCGCCCGCGCCGAGCAGGCGCTGGCGCAAATCAAGTCCGGCGTCGATTTCCGCCAGGTCGCGGCCACCCACTCCGAGGCGCCCGACGCGCTCCAGGGAGGAGTCATGGGCTGGCGCGAAACGGCGAAGCTGCCAACGCTGTTCGTGGACGCGCTGAAACCGCTGCAAAGCGGGGAGATCAGCTCCATCCTGCGCAGCGCCAACGGTTTTCACATCCTGAGGCTCAACGAGAAGCGCGGCAGCGCCGCCCCGGTGATCGTGCGCCAGACCCGCGCCCGGCACATCCTGATCAAGACCAACGAGCTCGTTTCGGAGGCGGAAGCGCGCAGACGCCTGGTGATCCTGAAGGAGCGGCTCGACAACAAGGCCGATTTCGCGGAACTGGCCCGCCTGCAGTCGGAAGACACGAGCGCCGCCAAGGGCGGGGACCTGGGGTGGCTCACGCCGGGCGGCACGGTACCGGAATTCGAGCGTGCGATGGACGCCCTGGAGCCCGGCCAGGTGAGCCAGCCGGTCAAGACGCCGTTCGGCTGGCACCTGATCCAGGTGCTGGAGCGCCGCAACGAAGACATGTCCAAAGAGCGCCAGCAGTTCTCGGCGCGGATGGCTCTGCGCGCGCGCAAATCGGACGAGTCTTACCAGGAGTGGCTGCGCCAGCTCCGCGACAAGGCTTACGTCGAGTATCGCCTGGAAGAACGCTAGTGCGGCGCACCCCGTTGATTGCGGTCACCGCGGGTGAGCCCGCGGGCATCGGTCCCGATCTGTGCGTCGAGCTCGCGCGGCGGCGCCTGCCGGCGCGTATCGTCGTGGTGGCCGATCGCGGGCTGCTCAAGAACCGCTCGCGCGCGCTTGGCATGGCGCTCAGGGTCGCGGATTTCCCCGCAACCGGAATCCCGGCGCTCCGTGCCGGGGCGCTCATGGTGCGCCATGTCCCGCTCGCGGCCCCGGCGGTCGCGGGACGGCTCGACCCCGCCAACAGCGGTTACGTGCTGCGCACGCTGGAGGTCGCCGCAAACGGCTGCCGCGAAGGCATATTCGATGCCATGGTGACCGGCCCCGCGCAAAAGAGCGTCATCAACGACGCCGGCATCGCATTCAGCGGCCACACCGAATTCCTCGCCGGGCACACGGGGGCAAAGCACGTGGTCATGATGCTCGTGGGCGGCGGCATGCGGATAGCGCTCGCCACCACCCATGTCGCGCTCAAGGACGTGGCGCGGAACATCACGCGGGAGGGGCTGGAGCGCACGCTGGCCGTCATCCACCACGATCTCATCGGGCGCTTTGCGATCACGCGCCCGCGGATCGCCGTCACCGGCTTGAACCCCCACGCCGGAGAAGCGGGCTATCTGGGGCGGGAGGAGGTCGAGATCATCGCGCCCGTGGTCGAACGCCTGCGCTTGCGGGGCTGGGACGTGGCAGGACCGCTGCCCGCCGATACCTTGTTCATCCCCGGGCGATTGAAGCATTACGACTGCGTGCTTGCGATGTACCACGACCAGGGCCTGCCGGTGCTCAAGTATGCGAGCTTCGGCGCCGGCGTCAACGTCACTCTGGGGCTGCCCATCATCCGCACTTCGGTGGATCACGGCACCGCGCTCGAACTCGCCGGGACCGGAAAGGCGGAAGCCGGCAGCCTGATCGAAGCCGTCAGGTTCGCCGCCAGACTCGCCGCCTGCCGCCGGCGCAAGCCCCGTTCCGGGTAAAAAAACCGCGGAGCGCCAGGATGCGCCACCGTCCCCGCAAGCGGTTCGGCCAGAATTTCCTCGTTGATGAAAGCGTCGTCGCCGCGATCGTCGCGGCCGTCGCGCCGCAGCCGGGAGATCGCGTCGTGGAAATTGGCCCCGGTCTGGGCGCGCTGACCCGACCGCTTTCCGCACAGGTCAATCACCTGCATGTCATTGAAATCGATCGAGATATCGTCAAACGCCTGGAGGCGACGTTGCCGCGGGAGCGGGTGACGATATACGCCGGGGATGCGCTCAAATTCGATTTTTCCACACTGGGCCGGGGGCTGCGCGTGGTCGGCAACTTGCCGTACAACATTTCCACCCCGCTGCTGTTCCATCTGGCAGGCCATGCGGCGGCCATCCGCGACATCCACGTGATGCTGCAGAAAGAGGTCGTGGAGCGGATGGTTGCCCACCCGTCCGACTCGGACTACGGCCGGCTCTCGGTCATGCTGCAATACCGCTTCCGGATGGAGCGCGTCCTCGAGGTGCCGTCCGCCGCGTTCCATCCCGTGCCGAAAGTCGAGTCGGCGGTGGTGCGCATGGCGCCGTTCGCGCAGCCGCCGCATCCCGCGCGCGACGAGGCGCTGTTCGCAGCTATCGTCGCCGCCGCCTTTGCCCAGCGCCGCAAGACGCTGCGCAACGCGTTGAGACAGCATTTCGGCACCGAGGATTTCCGGCGGCTCGGCGTGGACGCCGGCTTGCGCGCGCAGGACCTGAGCGTTGAGGATTTCGTCCGCCTGGCCGATCACGCCGCGGTGCGGGCGAAGCGCGCTTAGCGCGCTTTTCTCTGGACGAACTCGATCTTGTAGCCGTCGGGGTCCTCGACGAAGGCGATCACGGTGGCGCCGTGCTTCATCGGCCCCGCCTCGCGCGTGACCCTGCCGCCGCGCTGTCTCACTTCGTCGCAAGCGCGGTAGGCGTCCCCGACCTCGATCGCAACGTGGCCGTAGCCGGTGCCGGGATCGTAGGATTTCGTGTCCCAGTTGTGGGTGAGCTCGAGCACGGCTGCTTTCGATTCGTCGTCGTAGCCCACGAACGCGTTGGTAAAGCGGCCGCCCGGATAATCCATCTTGCGCAGCAGCTTCATGCCGAGCACCTGGGTATAGAAGTCGAGCGAGCGCTGGAGATCGCCGACGCGGATCATGGTATGCAGGATTCTCATATCTCCACCATCTCGAAATCCTCCTTGCGCGCGCCGCATTCCGGGCAGGTCCAGTTCATCGGTATGTCTTCCCACTTGGTGCCGGGGGCGATGCCTTCGTCGGGCAGCCCCGCGGCCTCGTCGTAGAGGAAACCGCAGATCAGGCACATGTAAGTTTTGTAGACTTGGGTGTCGGCGGCGGTCATGCAGTCATCCGTTTTAAGATAGAATCCGATTCTATCGAATCATCCCGCCGCGACCAACCGCGCGGGGCCGGAATTTTCCCGACACATGTCCGATCTCCCGCCCATTGTCCTCGTGTTCGCCGCGACCGATCCCAGCGGCGGCGCCGGGCTGCAGGCCGATATCATGACGCTCTCGAGCATGGGCTGCCATCCGCTTTCCGTCGTGACCGCGGTCACCATCCAGGACACGATGGGGGTGGACGACATCAGCCCGATCGACGCCGAATGGGTCGCCGATCAGGCGCGCTGCGTGCTCGAGGACATGCCGGTCGCCGCGTTCAAGATCGGCCTCGTCGGCAACGTGGAGCAGATCGCCGCGATCGCGGAAGTGGTTTCCGATTATCCGGAGGTGCCGCTGGTGCTCGACCCGGTGCTGGCATCGGGCCGGGGCGACGAGCTGGTTTCCGAGGAAGTGGTGAACGCGCTGCGGGAACTGCTCATTCCGCAAGCCACCATCGTCACGCCCAACAGCCTAGAGGCGCGGCGGCTCGCGGCGGACGACTCCGAAGAGGCGAGCGGCACCGATCTCGCCGAATGCGCGCGGCGCATGATCGCTTCCGGCTGCGAATACGTCCTCATCACCGGCACCCACGAGAACACCCCGGAGGTCGTCAATACCCTCTATGGAGAAAATGGCGTGGTGCGCAGCGACAGCTGGCAGCGGCTGTCCGGGTCGTATCATGGTTCGGGTTGCACGCTGGCCTCCGCCATTGCCGCCACCCTGGCGAACGGGCTGGAGATCAGCGACGCGGTGAAGGACGCCCAGGAATACACCTGGCAGACGTTGAAGACCGCGTTCCGGCCCGGCATGGGCCAGCACATCCCGGACCGCCTGTTCTGGGCGCGGGAAGAAGAGCGAGCCGATGAAGGCGGAGGTTAAGGGTCTTTACGCCGTCACGCCCGATATCGCCGATACCGCCGAGCTGCTTGCCCGGGCGGGGGCAGCGCTTGCCGGCGGCGCGAAGCTGCTGCAGTACCGCAACAAAACCGCCGGCGCCGCGTTGCGGCTGGTGCAGGCGCGTGCGCTGCTCGCTCTGTGCCGGGAGCACCACGTGCCGCTCATCATCAACGATCACCTCGAGCTGGCGCTAGCGCTCGATGCGCACGGCCTGCACCTGGGCGGCGAGAATGGCTCGGTGGCCGCGGCGCGCGAGCGCCTGGGTTCCGGCAAGATACTCGGCGTCTCCTGCTACGGCCGGATCGAGAATGCGCATGCCGCCGTCGACGCCGGCGCCACCTATGTCGCGTTCGGCGGCTTCTTTCCTTCCAAGGTCAAGCCGGGAAGCGCGCGTACGCCAGTCGAGCTGCTTGGCGTAGCGAAGCGCGAACTCAAGTTGCCGGTGGTAGCCATCGGCGGTATCACGCTCGATAATGCGCCGCAATTGCTCGCCGCAGGGGCCGACGGCGTGGCGGTCATCACCGCCCTGTTCGAAGCACCCGACGTAAAACTCGCGGCGCAGCGCTTCAAGGCATTGTTCGACGCTCAATCATGAAACGCAGCCAGAAGCTGTTCCAGCACGCCCAGCTCTTCATCCCCGGCGGGGTCAATTCTCCGGTGCGCGCCTTCCAGTCGGTGGGCGGAACGCCGCCTTTCATCCAGCGCGGCCGGGGCGCGCAGATATGGGATGTCGACGGCAAGGCCTACATCGATTACGTCGGATCGTGGGGGCCGCTCATCGTCGGCCACGCCCATCCCGATGTGCTGAAAGCGGTACAGCAGGCCTGCGAGCGGGGGCTTTCCTACGGCGCGCCGACCGAACAGGAAGTGGAAATGGCGGAATTGCTGTGCAAGCTCGTGCCCTCGCTCGAGCGGGTGCGGCTCACGAGCTCCGGCACGGAAGCGACCATGACGGCATTGCGTCTGGCGCGCGGCCACACCGGCCGGCCCAAGATCGTCAAATTCGAGGGCTGCTACCACGGTCATGCCGATTCGCTGCTGGTCAAGGCGGGCTCGGGCGCGCTCACACTGGGGCAGCCTTCTTCTGCGGGCGTGCCTGCGGAAACCGCGGCGCACACCATCGTGCTCGACTATAACGACGAGACTGCGCTGGAGCGAGCTTTCAAGCGGGATGGCGACCGGATCGCCGCGGTCATTGTCGAGCCGGTCGCCGGCAACATGAACCTCGTCGCGCCACGGCCGTCTTTTCTCGAAGCGCTGCGCGGGATCTGCACCCGATACGGCGCGGTGCTGATCTTCGACGAAGTGATGACCGGCTTTCGCGTTGCGCTCGGCGGCGCGCAGTCGCTCTACGGCATCAAGCCCGACCTCACCACCCTCGGCAAGGTGATCGGCGGGGGGCTCCCGGTCGGCGGCTGCGGCGGGCGGCGCGATATCATGCAGGCGATCGCGCCGCTCGGCCCCGTCTACCAGGCGGGCACGCTCTCGGGCAACCCGGTGGCGGTCGCGGCGGGGTTGGCGACGCTGAAGCTCATCCAGGCGCCGGGCTTTTTCGACCGGCTCGCCGCCACCACCCGCGCGTTATGCGAGGGCCTGACCGGCGCGGCGCGGGCGCGCGGCGTCCCGTTCTGCGCGCAAAACATCGGCGGCATGTTCGGGCTGTACTTCCGCGAGACGCCGCCCGCGAGCTACGCCGAGGTCATGCAGTGCGACAAGGAGGCGTTCAACCGTTTCTTCCACGCCATGCTGGCCGCGGGGGTTTACTTTGCGCCGTCGGCTTACGAAGCGGGGTTCGTCTCGAGCGCGCATGGCGCGCCCGAAATCGACAAGACGGTGAACGCAGCGCACAAGGCCTTCGCCGCGATGCGGTAGCGCCAAGCGCTTGAATGCGGGTGCTGCAGGGTTCAGCGCAGCCCGGCGATGTATTCGGCGACCGCCGCGATTTCCCGGTCGGAGAGCTTCTCGGCCACCGCGCGCATCATGCGATTGGGATCGTTGGCGCGCTCGCCGGAACGAAACGCCTTCAATTGCGCCGCCGAATACTCGGCGTATTGCCCGGCAAGCCGCGGGAACGGGGCCGGCACGCCGGCACCGTTGGGGCCGTGGCATGAAGTGCAGGCCGCGACACCCTTCGCCAGAATACCGCCGCGGTAGATCGCCTGGCCGAGCCGGACGAGCTCGGGGTCGCGCGCCGCGCGCGGCCGGGGCTTGCTGTTCTCGAAAAAACCCGCGAGGTTGCGCATGTCTTCCGCGGAAAGGCTCGCGACCATGCCCGCCATCACGGCGTTCGGGCGCTCGGCGGGTTTCCCGCCCTGCGGCTTGAAGTTCACGAGTTGCTTCAGGGTGTAGTCCGCGTGCTGGCCGGCGAGCACGGGGTTGGCGGACTGGGCGCTGTTGCCGTCCGCCCCATGACAGGCGGCGCAGACCTGGGTGACGATCTGCTGTGCTCTGGCCGGGTCCGCCTTGGGCAGCGCCTGGGCCCAGGCTGCGGGAGCAATCAGTAAGCCGGCGATCAGCGTCACGGGCCAGCGGAAAATCATGCGGGTTCCTTTCATGCGCTGCTGGTTATCGGGCGCAGCGCGTATTGTATAGTACGCCCCTGCCCGCGCGCCAGTTTCAGGCGCGATAACAATAACCTATGTCACTTTTCGCGCCTGCCGAGTTTTTTCGCGCGGTCCACCGCTTCGAGGACCTTCCGCCCGACAGGGGCGCCGAAGTCGCGTTCGCGGGACGCTCCAACGCCGGCAAATCGAGCGCGATCAACGCGCTCGTCAACCGCCGGCGGCTCGCGCACGTGAGCAAGGCGCCGGGCCGCACGCAGACGATCAATTTTTTCAGCCTGGGCGGCAGCCGCTTTTTGGTGGACCTGCCGGGCTACGGTTACGCCTCGGTGGCGCGGCAGGAACGCGCGCGCTGGGGTGAGTTGATCAACGCTTACCTCACGACCCGAGACTGCCTGCGCGGGCTCGTGCTGATCGCCGATATCCGCCGGTCGCTGACTGCGCCCGACCGCCAGCTGATCGAGTGGTTCGCGCCCGCCGCCAGGCCCATCCACGTGCTGCTCACCAAGGCGGACAAGCTCACCGCCGCGCACCGCAGGCAGGCGCTCAAGAACACCGGCGCCGAATTGCGCCGCGAACATCCCGGCTTGTCCGTGCAGCTTTTTTCAAGCGAGACAAGGGATGGCGTGGCGCAGGCGCAGCAAACCGTAAGCGGGTGGCTGGCATAAAAAAACCCCCGGTTAAAGGGGAGTAAAACCGGGGGCGAAAAAGCCTTAATAAGGATTAAGGCGCCCGCTCAGGGAGGAGAAGCGGGAGGCGATGAAACATCGCCTACTGCATAGGACGTCTATAATGGCCGGGAGTTCCCTGCCACGCCGGCAAAAATATATCCTCTTTTCATAAGGTTAAAACACCATGCGGGCCTATGGCGAATTCCCGCGCCGGCGCATGCGGCGCATGCGGCGCGACGAGTTCTCGCGGCGGCTGCGGCGCGAGCACCGGCTGGCCACCGACGACCTCATCTACCCGGTGTTCGTGATCGAAGGAAAAAACCGGGTCGAGCCGGTGCCGTCCATGCCCGGCGTCCGGCGCTACACGCTGGACCGGCTGCTGCCGCACGCCGAGCAGTGCCTCAAGCTGGGGCTGCCCGCGCTTGCGATCTTCCCGCTGATCGCGAGAGAGCTGAAAACCGCGGACGGACGGGAAGCGGCGAACGCCAAGGGGCTGGTGCCGCGCGTCGCGGCTGCGCTCAAGCAGCGGTTTCCCGAGCTGGGGATCATCACCGATGCGGCGCTCGACCCGTACACCACGCACGGCCAGGACGGGGTGGTGGACAGCGCGGGCTACGTACTGAACGACGAGACGATCGCGGTGCTGGAGCGGCAGGCGCTCGTCTGCGCCGCGGCCGGCGTGGACGTGGTGGCGCCCTCGGACATGATGGACGGGCGGGTCGGGGCGATCCGCGCGGCGCTCGACCAGCACAAGTTCATCCACACTCGCATCCTCGCTTATTCCGCCAAGTACGCATCCGGCTTCTACGGGCCGTTCCGCGACGCGGTGGGCTCGGCGAAAAGCCTCGGCCGGGGCAACAAGTACACCTATCAGATGGACCCGGCGAACGCCGATGAAGCGCTGTGGGAAGTGGCACTGGACCTCAAGGAAGGCGCGGACATGGTGATGGTGAAGCCCGGGCTGCCCTATCTTGATATCGTGCGCCGCGTGAAGGAGCATTTCAGGGCGCCGACCTTCGTCTACCACGTGAGCGGCGAATACTCGATGCTGAAGGCCGCCGCCGAACGTGGCTGGCTCGATGAACGGGTGTGCGTCATGGAGGTGCTTACCGCCTTCAAGCGCGCCGGCGCCGACGGCATCCTCACGTACTATGCGCTGGAGGCCGCCGGTTGGTTGAAAGCCGGCCGCTGAAACTCAGGTTTTCTCCAGCAACGCCTCGACCGCGGTCAGCTTCGCGCGCTCGATCGCCTTACCCTCGAGACTGGTTTTCAGCGGCGCGCGCAACTCGCGCGGCGAGAGCACGGTGAGCTCGATATCCGTGCCGCCGTCGTGGACGGTGTAGACCGGCACCGTGTGTGGATCCCCTCCCGAATACAGCCGGTTCTGCGCGGCTTTGTACGGGATGCGGCGGTCGATGAGATAGAGCTCCACCGATTTCACGTTATCGGTGTAGAGCTGCAGGTTGATGTCGGCGTACTTGCCGGCGTTGCCGTTCAGGACGGAACCCGTGAGATAGGGATTGAAACGGGCGAGTTCCCGCATCGCGCGCACCGCTTTCTCGCGCAGTTCGCGCAGCCGGTCACGATGATCCTCCGGATGATAGATCTGCTGATACGTCCTGAGCGCGGCGTCGATTTCCTCGTTGGCCGGCAGCTCGCGCGTGTCCGGCGCCCCGGCCTGCCGCGCCGCCTTGCGCTTGGCGAGCGCGTAGTCCTCGATGCCGTCTTCGGCCATCAGTCGCGCCGCAAGATGCGCGATGCGGCTGCGCGTATCGTTCCGGCCGGGTTCTCGGGGCACGGCGTCCTCAGAACAACTGGTTCCGGACCTCTTCCGGCGGCCGGTCTCCGCCCATGACGCCGCCGACCAGCGTTTCGTGCTCGGGCGGCAGGAATTCCTGGTAGAAATAATCGACGAGTCCGCCGTCGGCCACGCGCAGTCCGTTGTCCGGGTTGACGTGCATGGCGACTATCCCGGACGGCGGCGTGAACGGTTGTTCCGGCGCACCCTTCAGCACCGCGCCCATATATCCCATCCAGACCGGCAGCGCCGCTTGCGCGCCGGTTTCGTTGCGGCCGAGCGTCTGCGGCGTGTCGAAACCGATCCACGCCACCCCCACCAGCTCGCTCGTGAATCCGCAAAACCAGGCATCCACGAATTCATTGGTGGTGCCGGTCTTGCCGGCGAGATCATTGCGACCGAGCTTCATCGCGCGCGCGCCAGTACCCATGCGCACCACGTCGCGCATGATGCTGCTCATGATGAAGGCGTTGCGTTCATCGATCACCCGCTCCGCTGCGGCGCCTGCCGCCGCCGGTTTCGCCTCCTGCAGCACGTTGCCGCGCGCATCCTCCACTCTCTCGATGAAGTACGGCGTGACGCGGTAGCCGCCGTTGGCGAATATCGAGTAAGCGGCGGCCATCTGCAGCGGTGTCACGTTACCCGCTCCCAGCGCCATCGTGAGATAGGGCGGATGCAGCTTCGGGTCGAAGCCGAAGCGTGCAATGTAGTCCTGCGCGTACTGCGGTGAGATCGCCTGCAGGATGCGCACTGATACCAGGTTCTTGGACTTGACCAGGCCCGTGCGCAGGCGCATCGGTCCCTCGAACTTGCCGTCGTAGTTTTTCGGTTCCCACGGCTCGGAGCCGGTCTGCGCGGCGGTGAACGTGAGCGGAGCGTCGTTGATGATGGTTGCCGCCGTGAAGCCCTTTTCGAGCGCCGCGGAATAAATGAACGGCTTGAAACTCGAGCCCGGCTGGCGCAGCGCCTGGGTGACGTGGTTGTACTGGTTGCGTCCGAAATCGAAGCCGCCGATCAGGGCGCGCACCGCTCCGTCGCGCGGATCGAGTGACACGAACGAGGCTTCGACCGTTGGCAGCTGAGTGATCAGCCAGCGTCCCTTCTCGTCCTTCCGCACGCGCACGATGGCGCCGCGGCGGATGCGCTGGGCGGGGCCGGCCTTCTCGCCCAGCCCGCGCGCCGCAAACTTGAGGCCCTCCTCACCGATCTCCAGCCATTCGCCGCTTTTGCGGTATGCCTTGACCCGTTTGGGATTCGCCTCGACGACGACTGCGGCGTAGATGCCGTCGCTGTCGGAAGCATCCTGCAACGCGTCTTCCAGCGTTTCCTCGTTCAAGTCGGCGGGCAGATTGGCGTGGCCTTCGGGACCGCGATAGCCGTGACGCCGGTCGTACTCCTGCACGCCGCGGCGCAGCGCGGCATAAGCCGCTTCCTGATGGGCCGCCACGAGCGTGGTATAGGCGCGGATGCCCTTGGTGTAGGCGTCTTCCTGGTAACGCTCGTACAGGGACTGGCGCACCATTTCCGCGAAATGCTCGGCGCGCACCGCAAACTCGTTGATTTCCCTTTTCACCTGCAGCGGCTGCGCGTCGGCGCCGGCAAGTTGCTCCTCGGAGATGAGTTGCAGTTCGCGCATGCGGCGCAGCACGTACTGCTGTCTCAGTTTCGCGCGCTTGGGGTTGGCGACCGGGTTGTAGCGTGAAGGGGCCTTGGGCAGCCCCGCGAGCAGCGTCGCCTCGGCGAGCGTGAGCTCGCCGAGGCGCTTGCCAAAATAAATCTGCGCGGCGGCGGCAAAACCATAGGCGCGCTGGCCGAGGTAGATCTGGTTGATATAGAGCTCGAGTATCTGCTCCTTCGTCAGGTTGGCTTCGATCTTGAATGCAAGGAGCATTTCGTTGAACTTGCGCGTTAAGGTTTTTTCCTTTGACAAGAAGAAGTTACGTGCGACCTGCATGGTGATGGTGGAGGCCCCTTGGCGCACTCCGCCGGAGAGGAAGTTGGAGAGCGCGGCGCGCGCCACCCCCAGGTAATCCACCCCGCTGTGCTGGTAGAAGCGCTCGTCCTCCGCCGCCAGTATGGCGTCGATCATGGGCTGGGGAACGTCCCCGATCTTCACCACCGCCCGGCGCTCCTCGCCGAACTCTCCGATCAGCTTGCCGTCGGCGCTATAGACGCGCAGCGGTATCTTCGGTTGATAATCGGTGAGCACTTCGAGCGACGGCAGCGCGGGATAGACGATCGCAGCGGCCAATGCCACCAGCATGACGGCCGCCAAGGCGCTCGCACCGAACAACAGGAAAGGAAAGGCCCACCAACGATAAAGCATCGAATTAATGTCTTAAAATCAATCTGTTGTATTTTTACAACAGAAGGTGGGTGCAAAGGCTAGGATTGTGAAACCCGGCACAGCGCGGTAACCAGTCGCAGGGTAAGCTATAGTTAGTGCCCCCCATTATAAGCGGGTTCCGTTCAAATGAAATGACAATAAAATGCTTTACACCCAAAAGAGTTGTTGCTAGCATTTAAAGTAAACTGTGGGATAGTCTCCCCATTAACCTATGCTCAAAGGAAAATTCAGCCTGAACCTGCAGGCGATCGAGGCGCTCTTCAAGGCCAAGATGCCGCCGTTGATCGGCACCGACATCAGCTCCTCATCGGTGAAGATGGTGGAGATCGTGGATGCTGGCAAAGGCATGTACTGCGTCGAGCGTTACGCTGTCGAGCCCCTGCCCAAGGACTCGCTGGTCGAGGGCAATATCAACAACCTGGAGGCGGTAAGCGATGCGCTCCAGCGCTGCCACAAGCGATTAGGCAGCAATATCAAGAACTTAGCCTTGGCCCTGCCCTCCGCTGCCGTGATCAGCAAGAAGATCCTGGTGCCGGCCGGCCAGAGCGAAGATGACCTGGAGATCCAGGTCGAAACCGAGGCCAACCAGTACATCCCGTTCGCGCTGGAAGAAGTCAACCTCGATTTCCAGGTGCTGGGGCCCGCGCCCAACAGCCCCGAAGATGTCGAGGTCCTGATCGCCGCCTCGCGCAAAGAGAAAATCACCGACCGGGAGGCCGTGGCCACCATGGCGGGGCTCACGGTCAGGGTCATGGACGTGGACGTCTTTGCCGCCCAGGCCGCTTTCGAGCTGATCGAGAGCCAGTTTCCCGACAAGGGCAAGGACCAGAACATCGCGATCGTGGACATCGGCGCCACGCTGCTGGCGGTCAATGTGCTGCGCAACGACCAGTCGATCTACATGCGCGAGCAGCCGTTCGGCGGCAACCAGCTCACCCAGGAGATCCAGAACAAGTTCGGCCTGACGCCCGAGGAAGCCGAGGCCGCCAAGCGCGCCGGCGGGCTGCCGGAGAACTACGAATCGGAGGTCCTGCAGCCGTTCATGGACATGATGGGGCTCGAAGTGGCGCGGGCGCTGCAGTTCTTCTTCACCTCGACCCAGCATAACCAGGTGAACCACATCGTGCTCTCCGGCGGCTGCGCCGCGATCCCCGGCGTGGACGAGTCGGTGGCCAAGCGCATCCAGGTCAACACCGTCATCGCCAATCCGTTCGCCAACATGGCGCTGTCCTCGAAGATCAAGCCGAAGAGCCTGACGCAGGACGCGCCCTCGCTGATGGTGGCATGCGGGCTCGCCATGCGGAGGTTCGATCCATGATACGCATCAACCTGCTGCCGCATCGCGAGATCCGGCGCAAGGATCAGCAGCTGAAATTCTTCAGCACGCTGGGCATCGTCGTGGGCATCGGCGCCGCGATCTGGGGCGTCGGGCACTTCTCTCTCAACGAGCAGATCGACGAGCGGAAAGACCGCAACAAGTATCTGACCGGGGAGATAGAGAAACTCGACAAGCAGATCGACGAGATCAAGAAGATGAGGGAACAGATCGCCTCGCTGCTCGCGCGCAAGAAGGTTGTCGAAGCGCTGCAGTCGAACCGCTCCGAAGTCGTGCATTTGCTCGATCAGATGGTGCGGCAGCTGCCCGATGGCGTGTATCTCAAGGGCATCAAGCAGAGCGGCGGCAAGGTCACCATCTCCGGCTTCACCCAGTCCCAGGCGCGGGTGTCCACGCTGATGCGCAACCTGGAATCCTCGCCCCACCTGGAGAATCCCGGCCTGATCGAGATCAAGGCGGTGCAGCAGGGTGGCCAGCGCATCAACGAATTCACCATGACCGTCAACGTTTCGCGCGCCAAGACCGAAGAGGCCGCGAAGAAGCCGGCCGCCAAGCCCGCGGCGAAGGGATGATGCGCCATGGCCATGACACTTAACGATCTCAACCGCTATCTTGACCCCAAGAAGATCGGTTCCGCGCCGATCGCGGTCAAGCTGGGCGTGCTGGCGTTCGCGTTCGCGCTGACCCTCTTCCTGGGCTTCTGGTTCGACTGGCAGGACCAGCTCGAGCAGATCGACAGCGAGCAGAAGAAGGAAGAGCAGTTGCGGACCACTTTCCTCGACAAGAAAAAACAGGCGATCAACCTGCCCGCTTACCGCCAGCAGCTGGTGGACATCGAAAAGCAGTTCGGCGCGCTGCTCAAGCAGTTGCCGGGCAAAGCCGAGATGGACGCGCTGCTGACCGATATCAACCAGGCGGGCCTGGGGCGGGGGCTGCAGTTCGAATTGTTCAAGCCCGCGGCCAACGAGACCGCGCGCGACTTCTACGCGGAACTGCCGATCACGATCAGGGTCACCGGCAGCTATCACGATATCGGCGCATTCGCCAGCGACATCGGCAAGCTCTCGCGCATCGTGACGCTGAACGACATTTCGCTCTCCGCGGCCAAGGACGGGCTGGCGCTGGACGCCACGGCCAAGACCTTCCGCTATCTCGACGAGGACGAGCTTGCGCAGCAGAGGAAAGCGGCTGCGAAGAGCGCCGCCGCCAAGGGCGGGAAAAAATAATGCGCGGCCCCATCATCATCGCGTTTTCATGCCTGGCATTCGCGGGGTGCGGCGGCGAGCAGCACTCCGACCTGCGGCAGTTCGTCAAGGATTCGGACGGCATGCAGCGCGGCCGGATTCCGCCGCTGCCGGAAGCGAAGCTCTACGAGCCATTCGACTATCAGGCGTTCGATATCACCGATCCGTTCAAGCCGCGCAAGATCGCGCCGCCCAAGGCGAGCCAGATCGCCGGCGGCATCCAGCCGCCCGATCCCAACCGGCGCAAGGAGCCGCTCGAGGCCTACCCCCTGGAAAACCTCAAGATGGTGGGCACGCTGCAGCAGAAGAAGGAAGTGTTTGGTCTGGTCAAGACTCCGGACAACAATCTGTTCCGGGTCAAGTCCGGCAATTTCCTGGGACAGAATTTCGGCCGTGTCACCGATATCTCGGAGTCCGCGATCAAATTAAAGGAACTGGTTCAGGACAGCGGCGGCGACTGGAAGGAAGAAGAACGGATGCTGCAGCTGTTGGATGAACAGGAGGCAAAAAAATGAAGCTCCCGACTGGCTTGATTTCGTCAATTCTGCGCGTTGCGACGGCGCTGCTGCTCGGCGCGGCGAGCGTCGCAGCCTACGCCCAGGCCAACAGCATCGAGGCGATCAATGTCTCGCCGCAGGCCGGCGGCAAGGTGGTCATCAAAGTCACGATGAAACAGGCGCCGGCAAGTCCGCCCGCCGGGTTCACCATCAACAACCCGCCGCGCATCGCGTTCGACTTCCCGAACACCGGGAGCGCGCTCGGCCGCGGCACCCAGGAAGTGGGCGAAGGCGACCTGCGCAGCTTCAATGTAGTGCAGGCGGGGGACCGCACGCGCCTCGTGCTCAATCTTGCGCGCGTATCCAGCTACGACACCCAGATCGAAGGCCGGGCGCTGCTCATCACGCTCCAGGGCGCCGGGGCGGCGGCGAGTCCGGCCGGCGCGACGACCACTTTTGCCCAGGTGCAGCCCGGCGACCAGCGCCACGCCCTGCGCGATATCGATTTCCGGCGCGGGCGCTCCGGTGAAGGGCGGGTCGTGGTGGACCTGTCCGACAACGCGGTCGGCATCAATCTCCGGCTCCAGGGCAAGGCGATCGTCATCGACTTCATCAACACCACGCTGCCCAAGAACCTAGAGCGGCGCATGGACGTCACCGACTTCGGCACGCCGGTACAGATCATCTCCGCCTCCACGCAGGGCGGCAATTCGCGGGTGGTGATCGAGCCGGCCGGCGCCTGGGAGCACACCGCCTACCAGACCGACAACCGGTTCACGGTCGAGATCAAGCCGCAGGTGGAGGATGCGGACCGGATTACCCGCGGCGGAAAATACAAGGGCGACAAACTTTCCCTCAATTTCCAGAACGTGGAAGTGCGGGCGGTGCTGCAGGTGATCGCCGACTTTACGGAGAAGAACATCATCACCAGCGACACGGTGACGGGCAACCTGACGTTGCGGCTGAAGGACGTGCCGTGGGACCAGGCGCTCGACATCATCCTGCAGAGCAAGGGCCTGGACTTGCGCGAAACCGGCAACGTGGTGTGGATCGCGCCGCGCGACGAGCTGGCCACGCGCGAGAAGCTCGCCCTGGAAGCGCAGCAGCAGATCACGGACCTCGAGCCCACCCGCACCGAGAGCTTCCAGTTGAACTACCAGAAGGCCGACGCGTTCCAGAAGCTGCTGGCCGACCCGGCCCAGCGCATGCTGTCCAAGCGCGGCAGCGCCGTGGTCGATGCGCGCACCAACATCATCTTCGTGCAGGACACGCCGGCGCGGCTGGAGGAAGTGCGCAAGCTCATCCGGCAGGTGGACGTGCCGGTGCGGCAGGTCATGATCGAATCGCGCATCGTCGAGGCCAACGACGACTTCGCCCGCAACCTCGGGGCGCGGCTCGGTTATCACGATACTATAGGCGAGGGCATTAACCCCTCCACCGGAAATACGCGGTCCACACCGCAACTTTTGCCGGGCGGCAGCCTGAGCGATACGGGTTTCCATACCGGCCAGACCACCACCAGCCCGGCATTCCCGAACGACAGCCTGTTCGTGAACCTGCCGGCGCCCGCCATCGGCACCACGCCGGCCGGCGTATTCTCGCTGATCCTGTTCAACCAGCGCCGGACCCGCTTCCTCAACCTGGAGCTGTCGGCGCTGCAGGTGGACGGCAGGGGCAAGATCATCTCCAGCCCGCGCGTCGTCACCGCCGACAAGATCGAGGCGACCATCGAGGACGGCGTGGAGATCCCGTACCTGCAGGCCTCCTCGAGCGGCTCGACCAGCGTTTCGTTCCGCAAAGCGACGCTCTCGCTCAAGGTCAAGCCGCAGGTCACGCCCGACGACAACGTGATCATGAACCTCAAGGTGAACAAGGACAGCCGCGGCGAAGACACGATCGCCGGCCCCGCGATCAACACCAAGCAGATCGTGACCGAGGTGCTGGTGGAGAACGGCGGCACCGTGGTGATCGGCGGCATCTACATCCAGGAAGAGAGCTCCCAGACCCGGAAGGTGCCGGTGCTGGGCGATCTGCCCTACGTCGGTTTCCTGTTCAAGCAGAACCTCAAGCTCGACAACCGGCGGGAACTTCTGATCTTCATCACGCCGAAGATCCTCAAGGACAGCCTGACGCTGCGCTAATTAAGCGCCGGCGCACCCGGTAACAGCGGCCCCCGGCGGGGGCCGCTTTTTTATTGCCATCCCCGAACGACCGCGCTGCGGTTGGGCGGGCCGGCCCCGTTCCGATAGAATCGTCCTGTGGAGAGCGGCGAGCACAAACCGGCGGCGGCCGGGCGGGGTCCCGGGAACATCTTTCTCGTGGGATTGATGGGCGCGGGCAAGACCTCGGTCGGGAAGCTGCTTGCCAGGCGCCTCGGCAAGTCGTTCTACGACAGCGACCAGGAGATCGAGCGCGCGACCGGCGTCAGGATACCGCTCATCTTCGAGATCGAGGGCGAGGCCGGATTCCGCGCGCGCGAGGCGAAAATGCTGGCGGAACTGGCGGCCCGCCGCGACGTGGTGCTCGCGACCGGCGGGGGAGCGGTGCTCGCGGAGGCGAACCGCAGGCTCCTCTCCGAAAACGGCGTGGTGATCTATCTGCGCGCCACGGTCGCCGACCTCTGGAGCCGCACCCGGCACGACAAGGGCCGGCCGCTGCTCAAGTCGGCCGACCCGCGCGCGACGCTCGAGCAGCTGTTCGCCGAGCGCGATCCCCTCTATCGCGAGATCGCCGATGTCGTCGTCGACACCGGCAGCCAGAGCCTGGGCAGTCTCGCGCACAAGCTGGAACAACGGCTGCTCCAGCTCACCGGCGAGCGCGAAGGCGCGCCGCTGCGCGCGGGCTGAAGCGGACGCCCCGACAAGACGCCGGCTTTCATGCAAACACTGACCGTGGCGCTGGGCGCGCGCAGCTACCCGATCCACATCGGAGCGGGGCTCCTCGCGCGCGCCGAACTGATCGTGGACCGGCTGCCGAACAAGCAGGCCGCCATCGTCACCAACACCGTGGTCGCTCCGCTCTATCTCGCCCCGCTCCAGCGCGCATTGGAGGCGCACGGCGTGGCGGCGGCGGCGATTACGCTGCCGGACGGCGAGGCGCATAAGAACTGGGAGACGCTGAATCGCATCTTCGACGCGTTGCTCGAACACCGCTGCGAGCGCGGCGCCGCGCTGATTGCGCTGGGGGGCGGAGTCATCGGAGACCTCGCCGGCTTTGCCGCGGCGGCCTACCTGCGCGGCGTGCCCTACATCCAGATGCCCACTACCTTGCTCGCGCAGGTGGACTCGTCGGTCGGCGGCAAGACCGCGATCAACCACCCGCTCGGCAAGAACCTGATCGGCGCCTTCCACCAGCCGCTCGCCGTCATCGCCGATACCGACACCCTGGCCACGCTGCCGCCGCGCGAGTACGCGGCCGGCCTGGCGGAAGTGATCAAGTACGGGTTGATCCGGGACCCCGCGTTCTTCGATTGGCTGGAGAAGAACATGCCGCGGCTGATGCAGCGGGAAGCCGGGCCGCTCACCCATGCGATCGAGCGTTCCTGCGCCATCAAGGCCGAAATCGTGGCGCTCGACGAGCGGGAAAGCGGCGTGCGGGTCCTCCTCAATTTCGGCCACACTTTTGGCCATGCCATCGAGGCCGGGCTGGGCTACGGCTCGTGGCTGCACGGCGAGGCGGTCGCGGCCGGCATGGCGCTGGCGGCGAGGCTCTCGCAGCGGCTCGGGCTGATCCCGGCGCAGGACGTCGCGCGGATGAGCGCGCTGCTCTCCCGCGCCGGCCTGCCGGTGACGGCCCCCGATCTGGGCCTCACGCGTTATCTCGAGCTGATGGGCCATGACAAGAAGGTCGAGGGCGGGCGCATCCGTTTCGTGCTGCTCAAGCGCATCGGCGAGGCCTTCGTCTCGAGCGAAGTGCCGCGTGCGGTGCTGGCCGACGCGCTCGGCGCGCCGCAAGTGCATGCGTGAGCGCGAGCTCGCTCCGTATGCGGCGCGGCCCGGGCGCGCGGGCGGGCGCCGTCACCGCGAGCCGCCGCCGCGCGGCCGCAGCGAATACCAGCGCGACCGCGACCGCATCGTCCACTCCGGCGCTTTCCGGCGCCTTGAATACAAGACCCAGGTCTTCGTCAATCACGAGGGGGACCTGTTCCGCACCCGGCTCACCCACAGCCTGGAAGTGGCGCAGATCGCGCGCTCGGTCGCGCGCAGCCTCCGGCTCGACGAGGATCTCACCGAAGCCATCGCGCTCGCCCACGATCTCGGCCACACGCCTTTCGGCCACACCGGGCAGGATGCGCTGAACGCCTGCATGAAGCCGTACGGGGGCTTCGAGCACAACCTGCAGAGCCTGCGGGTGGTCGATCTCCTGGAGCAGCGCTACGCCGCGTTCGACGGGCTCAATCTCACCTTCGAGACGCGCGAGGGGATATTGAAGCACTGCTCGCGCAGGCACGCGCCGGGGCTGGGCGACGTGGGAGCGCGCTTCATCAAGAGGCGGCGGCCCTCGCTGGAGGCGCAGATCGCCAACCTCGCCGATGAAATCGCCTACAACAACCATGACGTGGACGACGGGGTGCGTTCCGGTCTGCTCGACCTGGAGCAGCTTTCCCGCGTCAAGGTGTTCGCGCGCCACATGAGGGCGGTCCAGCACGAGCACCCTCGCGTTTCGGGCACACGGCTGAGGCACGAGACCGTCCGGCGCATGATCGACACGCTGGTCACCGATTTGATCCGCACCAGCGAAGCCCATATCCGGCGCCATGCGCCGGCATCGCTCGAGGAAGCGCGCCGCGCGCCGCCGCTCATCGCCTTCAGCCCCCGCATCCGCGATGAGAGCCTCGATCTCAAGCAATTCCTGCGCCGCAACCTCTATCAGCACTACCGCGTCACGCGCATGAGCAACAAGGCGCGCCGCATCGTGACCGACCTGTTCCGGGCTTTCCTGTCCGATCTCCACTTGCTGCCGCCGGAGCATCAGGCGCGCGCGCAGGCCGATGCGCCGCGCGCGATCGCCGATTACATCGCCGGCATGACCGACCGCTACGCCATGCTCGAGCACCGGCGGCTGTTCGCCATCGAGGCGGCCTGACGCCACCGGCCGGAAACCGCGATTTCCGGTTGAAGTCAGGGGGGTGAGCCGGTAGACTTCTCGGTGGCGCTTGAAGTTTCGAATTGGCTTGCTGCTCAGCAGCATTATCAGATATAACTATTTGAATTAAATGGATAATTCTCGTAATCATCCGATGCCATCCGCCGGCCTGCCGACGGCGCAGGGACTGTACGACCCGGCGCAAGAGCACGACGCGTGCGGGGTGGGCTTCGTCGCGCACATCAAAGGCCGGAAATCGCACTCGATCGTCGAACAGGGCCTGACGGTGCTGAAGAACCTCACACACCGCGGCGCGGTCGGCTGGGACCCCAAGCTCTCCGACGGCGCGGGCTGCCTGATCCAGATTCCCGACAAATTCCTGCGCGAGGAGATGGCCAGGCAGGGCGTGAAGCTGCCGCCCGCCGGACAATACGGCGTCGGCATGGTGTTCCTGCCGCGCGACCCCGCCTCGCGCCTGGCGTGCGAGTACGAGATCGAGCGCGCGATCAAGGACGAGGGGCAGAACCTGCTCGGCTGGCGCGACGTGCCGGTGGACAACTCCGACCTCGCCGGGCCGGCGCGGCGCGTCGAACCCGTGATCCGGCAGGTCTTCATCGGCCGCGGCAAGGGCGTGACCGTCACCGATGCGCTGGAGCGCAAGCTCTACATCATCCGCAAGAGCGCGGGACACGCGATCCAGGCGCTGAAGCTCGAGCACGGCAAGGAGTTCTACGTACCGACCCTGTCGGCGCGCACGCTCTGCTACAAGGGCATGCTGCTCGCCTACCAGGTGGGCGAGTACTACCTCGACTTGAAGGATGCGCGCGTCGAGTCGGCGCTCGCGCTGGTGCACCAGCGCTTCTCGACCAACACCTTCCCGAGCTGGGACCTTGCGCACCCGTTCCGCATGATCTGCCACAACGGCGAGATCAACACGCTGCGCGGCAACATCAACTGGATCCGCGCGCGCCAGGGCGCGATTTCGAGCCCGATACTGGGGCGCGATCTCGACAAGGTCTGGCCGCTGATCTACGCCGGGCAGTCGGATTCGGCCTCGTTCGACAACGCGCTGGAGCTGCTGGTGATGGGCGGCTATTCGATCGCCCACGCCATGATGATGATGATCCCGGAGGCGTGGGAAAACCACGCGCTGATGGATCCGGCGCGGCGCGCGTTCTACGAGTACCACGCCGCGATGATGGAGCCGTGGGACGGCCCCGCCTCGATCGCGTTCACCGACGGCCTGAGGATCGGGGCGACGCTCGATCGCAACGGCCTGAGGCCGTCGCGCTACATCGTCACCGCGGACGACCTCGTCATCATGGGCTCGGAGTGCGGCTGCCTGCCGGTGCCCGAGGAGAAAATCGTCAAGAAGTGGCGCCTGCAGCCGGGCAAGATGTTCCTGGTGGACCTCGAGAAGGGCCGCATCATCGACGACAAGGAGTTGAAGGACACCCTGGCCTCGGCCAAGCCCTACGCCGAGTGGATCGAGCGCATCCGCGTCAAGCTCGACGAGGTCGAGACCGAGAAGACGCCGCCGCTGAAGTCGCAGGTTGCGCTGCTCGACCGGCAGCAGGCGTTCGGCTACACGCAGGAGGACATCAAGTTCCAGCTGGCGCCGATGGTGGCCAACGGCGAGGAGCCGGTCGGCTCCATGGGCAATGACGCCGCCCTTGCTATATTATCCAGTAAAAACAAGAGCTTATGTAACTATTTCCAGCAGCTCTTCGCGCAGGTCACGAACCCGGCGATCGACCCCATCCGCGAGGAGCTGGTGACGTCGCTGGTCTCCTTCATCGGCCCGAAGCCGAATCTCCTCGGCATCGACGAGATGAACCCGCCGCTGCGCCTCGAGGTGGGCCAGCCGGTGCTCGACTTCTACGAGATGGAGAAGATCCGCCACATCGAGCGCTATACCGGCGGCAAGTTCAGGTCGCTCGAGCTCGATATCACCTACCCGGTCGCGTGGGGCAAGCAGGCGGTGGAGGCGCGCCTCGCCTCGCTCGCCGCGCAGGCCGAGGACGCCGTGCGCTCGGGCTATTCGATTGTCGTGGTGTCGGACCGCCTGGTCGACCGCGAGCGCGTGGCGATCCCGGCGCTGCTCGCGCTCTCCGCGATCCACCAGCACCTGGTGAGCAAGGGCCTGCGCACGAGCACCGGCCTCGTGGTCGAGACCGGCTCGGCGCGCGAAGTGCATCACTTTGCGCTGCTCGGCGGCTACGGGGCGGAGGCGGTGCATCCCTATCTCGCGCTCGAGACGCTGCTCGCGCTGCATCCGGAGGACCGCGCGGCCGCGAGCAAGGCGGTGAAAAACTACGTGAAGGCGGTCGGCAAGGGGTTGAAGAAAGTGATGTCCAAGATGGGCATCTCGACCTACATGTCGTACACCGGCGCCCAGTGCTTCGAGGCGGTGGGGCTGGCGCGCTCGCTGGTGGACAAGTATTTCACCGGCACCGCCTCCAACGTCGAGGGCATCGGCGTGTTCGAGGTGGCGGAGGAGGCGATCCGCATCCACCGGTCGGCGTTCGACGAGGACGACCCGGTGCTCGCGGGCGCGCTGGATGCCGGCGGCGAGTACGCGTGGCGGGTGCGCGGCGAAGAGCACATGTGGACGCCGGATGCGATCGCCAAGCTGCAGCATTCGGCGCGGAGCAATTCTTACCAGTCCTACCAGGAATACGCGGCGATCGTCAACGACCAGTCGCAGCGCCACCTGACGTTCCGCGGGCTGTTCGAGTTCAAGTTCAATCAATGCCAGCCGGTCCCGCTCAAGGAAGTGGAGCCCGCCGCCGAGATCGTCAAGCGCTTCTCGACCGGCGCGATGTCGCTCGGCTCGATCTCGACCGAGGCCCACACCGTGCTCGCGATCGCGATGAACCGCTTGGGCGGCAAATCGAACACCGGCGAGGGCGGCGAGGACCGGAAGCGCTACGCGCGGGTCGCGGCGGGCGAGACGCTGTTGTCGCGACTGGGCCGCGAGCGCGTGGAAGTCGACATTCCCCTCCTGGAAGGCGACTCGCTGAAATCCAAGATCAAGCAGGTCGCCTCCGGCCGCTTCGGCGTCACCGCCGAGTACCTGGCATCCTCCGAGATGATGCAGATCAAGATCGCGCAGGGCGCCAAGCCCGGCGAGGGCGGGCAGCTGCCGGGGCGCAAGGTGTCGGAGTACATCGCGGAGATCCGCTACGCGACGCCGGGCGTCGAGCTGATCTCGCCCCCGCCGCACCACGACATCTATTCGATCGAGGACATCGCGCAGCTCATCCACGACTTGAAGAACGCGAACCCCGGGGCCGCGGTGAGCGTCAAGCTCGTGTCCGAGGTCGGCGTCGGCACGGTCGCCGCGGGGGTATCGAAGGCGAAATCGGATCACGTGACGATCTCGGGCCACGACGGCGGCACCGGCGCTTCGCCCTGGTCCTCCATCATGCATGCCGGCACGCCGTGGGAGCTCGGGCTCGCGGAAACGCAACAGACGCTGGTATTGAACCGGCTGCGCGGGCGGATCGCGGTCCAGGTTGACGGCCAGATGAAGACCGGCCGCGACGTGGTGGTCGGCGCGCTGCTCGGGGCCGACGAGTTCGGCTTCTCCACCGCGCCGCTCGTCGTCGAGGGTTGCATCATGATGCGCAAGTGCCACCTCAATACCTGCCCGGTCGGCGTGGCCACACAGGACCCGGTGCTGCGCCGGAAATTCGAGGGCAGGCCCGAGCACGTCGTCAATTACTTCTTCTTCGTCGCCGAGGAGGCGCGGGAACTGATGGCGAAACTCGGCGTGCGCAAGATGAACGATCTCATCGGGCGCTCGGACCTGCTCGACATGAAAAAGGGCATCGAGCACTGGAAGGCGCGGGGCCTGGATTTCTCGAAGATCTTCGCCATGCCGCAGATGCCGGCCGAGGTCGCGCGCTACCACCGCGAGACACAGGACCACGGGCTCGCGAAGGCGCTCGATAACCGGCTGATCGAGCTGGCGCAGCCGGCGCTCGAGCGCGGCGAGAAGGTGACGATCGAGATGCCGATCCGCAACATCAACCGCACGGTCGGCACGATGCTCTCGTACGAGATCGCAAAGCGCTACGGGCACGGCGGGCTGCCCGACGACACCATTCACATCCGCTTCGCGGGCTCCGCCGGCCAGAGCTACGGGGCGTTCCTCGCGCAGGGCGTGACGCTCGAGCTCATCGGCGATACCAACGACTACTGCGGCAAGGGGCTGTCGGGCGGGCGCATCTCGGTGCAGCCCTCGCCCAAGTTCCGCGGCGAGCCGACCGAGAACATCATCACCGGCAACGTCGTGCTCTACGGCGCGATCTGCGGCGAGGCGTACTTCCGCGGCGTCGCCGGTGAGCGCTTCGCGGTGCGCAATTCCGGCGCGCAGGCGGTGGTCGAGGGCGTCGGCGACCACGGCTGCGAGTACATGACCGGGGGCAGCGTGGTGGTGCTCGGCCAGAGCGGACGCAATTTCGCCGCCGGCATGTCCGGGGGTATCGCCTACGTACTTGATATTAATGGAGAATTCTCAAAGTATTGCAACCCCTCCATGGTGGCGCTGGAGCCGCTCGCCACCGAGACCGAGCAGGAGGCGAAGCTCGCGCGCGAGCTGTGGCACGGCGGCGTGGCCGACGAGGCGATCGTGAAGCGGCTGATCGAGAACCATGCGCGCTACACCGGCAGCGCGCAGGCCAGGCGCATACTCGAGCGCTGGAGCGAATTCCGGCCGCAGTTCGTCAAGGTGTTCCCGCACGAGTACCGGCGCGCGCTCACCGAGCTCGCCGCCCGGCAGCGCCGCCAGGCAGCGTAGGCCGCGCCGCCCGTCGCGCTGAAAGAACGCATGGGAAAAGTCACCGGATTTCTCGAGTTCGAGCGGGTCGAAGAGGCCTACGAGGCGAAGGAGCGGCGCAAGCAGCACTTTCGCGAGTTCATCCCGCCGCTGACCGACGAGCAGGCGAAGATCCAGGGCGCGCGCTGCATGGATTGCGGCATCCCGTTCTGCATGAGCGGCTGCCCGGTCAACAACATCATTCCCGACTGGAACGACCTCGTCTATCGCCAGGACTGGAAGTCGGCGATCGAGACGCTGCACTCGACCAACAATTTCCCGGAATTCACCGGCCGCATCTGCCCGGCGCCGTGCGAGGAGGCGTGCGTGCTGCGCATCAACGAGGACGCAGTCGGCATCAAGTCGATCGAGCACGCGATCATCGACAAGGCGTGGGAAATGGGCTGGGTCAGGCCGCAGCCGGCCTCGCGCAAGACGGGCAGGAAGGTGGCGGTGGTGGGCTCCGGCCCCGCCGGGCTCGCCTGCGCGCAGCAGCTCGCGCGCGCCGGCCACGCCGTCGTCGTGTTCGAGAAAAACGACCGCATCGGCGGGCTGCTGCGCTACGGCATCCCCGATTTCAAGATGGAGAAGTCGCACATCGACCGGCGCATGGAGCAGATGGCGGCCGAGGGCGTCTCGTTCCGCGCCGGCGTCCGCGTCGGCCGGCAGCATTCCGGCAAGGGCGTGCCCGACTGGGCGACCGGGATGATCGCGCCCGGGAAGCTCACCACCGAGTTCGACGCGGTGGTGCTCGCCGGCGGCGCGGAACAGCCGCGCGAGCTGCCGGTCCCGGGGCGCGAGCTCGACGGCGTCCATTACGCGATGGAATTCCTGCCGCTGCAGAACAAGCGTGTCGCCGGCGATGCCGGCGTGCCCGACCTGTGGGCCACCGACAAGCACGTGGTGATCATCGGCGGCGGCGACACCGGCTCCGACTGTGTCGGCACCGCCAACCGCCACGGCGCGAAATCCGTCACCCAGTTCGAGCTGCTGCCGATGCCGCCCGACGTGGAGCGCAACCCGGTGTGGCCGTACTGGCCGACGCGGTTGAGGACCTCTTCCTCGCACGAGGAGGGGGTGAGCCGCGACTGGTCGATCGCCACCAGGGAATTCACCGGCGAGGGCGGAAAAGTAAAGGCGCTGAAGGCGGTGCGGCTCGAGTGGAAGGAGGGCGGGATGAGCGAAGTCCCGGGCTCGGAGTTCACGCTGCCCGCGGACCTCGTGCTGCTCGCGATGGGGTTCGTCTCGCCGGTGCAGTCGGTCCTGGATGCCTTCGGCGTCGACAAGGACGCCCGCGGCAACGCGAAAGCCACGACCGACGGGGCAGGCTGCTACGCCACGTCCGCTCCCAGGGTGTTCACCGCCGGCGACATGCGGCGCGGGCAGTCGCTCGTGGTGTGGGCGATACGCGAAGGCCGGCAGTGCGCCCGCGCGGTGGACGAATTCCTCATGGGTTCTTCCGAGTTGCCGCGGTAAGGCGGCCCCTGCCGGGCTGCCGATGGCGAAGCTCAAGAACGACACGCTGATCCGGGCGCTGCTCAGGCAGCCCACCGCCTACACCCCGGTCTGGGTGATGCGCCAGGCCGGGCGCTATCTTCCCGAGTACAACCAGACGCGCGCGCGCGCCGGCAGCTTTCTCGCGCTCGCCCAGAATCCCGCCCTCGCCACCGAGGTGACGCTGCAGCCGCTCGCGCGCTTCCCCCTCGATGCCGCCATCGTGTTCTCCGACATATTGACCGTACCGGACGCGATGGGGCTGGGGCTCACCTTCACCGAGGGCGAAGGCCCCCGCTTCGAGCGGCCGCTGCGCGAGGAGCGGGCAATCCGCAACTTGAAGGTGCCCGACCCGGGCAGCGAGCTGCGCTACGTGATGGATACGGTGAGCGAAGTGCGCAAGGCGCTCGCCGGGGGCGTGCCGCTGATCGGGTTTTCCGGCAGCCCGTACACCCTTGCCTGCTACATGGTGGAGGGCGGTGGCAGCAGCGATTTCCGCACCGTGAAAACCATGTTGCGCGACCGCCCGGACCTGCTGCACCACATTCTCGAGGTCAATTGCCGCGCGGTCACCGCCTACCTCAACGCCCAGATCGAGTCCGGCGCCCAGGTGGTGATGGTGTTCGACACCTGGGGCGGCACGCTCTCCGCGGCCGGCTACCTCGAGTTCTCTCTCGCCTACATGCGCCGCGTAGTCGAAGGACTCAAGCGCGAGCACCAGGGGGAGCGCATCCCTTGCATCCTCTTCACCAAGGGCGGGGGCGCGTGGCTGGAGGCGATCGCCGCGAGCGGCTGCGACGCCGTCGGCGTGGACTGGACGCTCGACATCGGCACGGCGCGCGCCCGCGTGGGCGAACGCGTCGCGCTGCAGGGCAATCTCGACCCGCAGACCCTGCTCGCCGGGCCGGAAGCGGTCCGCAGCGGAGTCGCCGCCGTGCTGGCCAGCTACGGCACCGGCAACGGCCATGTCTTCAACCTGGGCCACGGCATCGTCCAGCAGACGCCGCCCGGGAACGTGGCGGTGCTGGTGGATGCGGTGCACGAGTTGAGCCGCCGCTATCATTGACCCCTCCGCAACACCGCCGCCAGACAGGGTTTTTTGGCAACCTCCCCGGAAACTTATTCACATCAGGCCTGGCGGTGGAGGCAGCGGACGGCGGCTCTGTCTTATTCTTGCGACTATATCATAACTAATTGATTTATATATATTTTATGTTTTATCTCCCGACGATCTACCCAGCGCGCGTATGCGCTCTGCTTCACGCCGCCCAACCGCTGACCGGCTCCATCAACAGAGTTATCCACAGCGCGGTGTTGATAACCTGGAAAACCCGCTGCGGCTAAGGCAGTTGGGCGCGCTTCACAGAATGAGCCGCAGCACCATGCGCTAACTTTTTGCTCGAACGGGATTCGAATCGCAATGCCCATCCTCCGCGTCGCGCTCGATGTGCCGCTCGCCACGCTGTTCGATTACCGCGCGGATGATGCCTCGCGCGCGGACGTCGGTTGCCGCGTGACAGTCCCTTTCGGCAGGCAGCAGACCGTTATCGGCGTCATCCTCGAGGTCGCGGAGACCACGCGCATTGCCGCCGGGCGCCTGAAGCCGGTGCTGCGCGTGCTGCGCGAGGAGCCGGCGCTTACCGACGCTGACCTGCAGCTCCTTCGTTTCGCGGCCGATTACTACCATCATCCGCTCGGGGCCGCGGTCATGGCGGCGCTGCCGGCCCGGCTGCGCCAGCCGGGCGGCAAGCGCTCCCGGGCGTCCGGAGCCGTCCAGGCGCAGTCCCGCGGCATCACCGCGGCGACCCCGCCCCGGGTTCATGGCGCGCCGCCGCTCACCGGAGAACAGGCGCGGGCCGTGGAGGAGATCCGCAGCGCGCTGGGCGCATTCCGGCCGATGTTGCTGCTCGGCGTCACCAGCAGCGGCAAGAGCGAGGTCTACCTGCATGCCGTGGCCGACGCCCTTGCCGCAGGCCGCCAGGCGTTGCTGCTGGTGCCCGAGATCGCGTTGACACCGCAACTCGAGGCGCTGGTGCGGGACCGGTTTCCCGGCACGGCGGCCGTGAGCCTGCACAGCGGGCTCAATGCCGGGGAACGGCATGCCCACTGGCGCGCCGCCCAGGGCGGGCACGCCCGCATCGTGCTCGGTACCCGGCTTGCGGTATTCACGCCCCTGCCCGAACTCGGCCTCATCATCGTGGACGAGGAGCACGATGCGTCGTACAAGCAGGCCGAAGGGTTCCGCTATTCGGCGCGGGACCTTGCCGTGGTGCGGGCGCGGCTATGCAATGTACCGGTAGTGCTGGGCTCCGCCACGCCGGCGCTGGAGTCCTACAGCAACGCCGCAGGCGGGCGCTACCGGCTGCTCACGCTCGAGAGTCGCATCGGCGCGCCCCCGCCCCGCATCGCCTGCCTGGATACCCGGGCCGCCAGACCCGTGGACGGCCTGTCGGAGCCGCTGCTCGCGGCGATCGCGGAGTGCCTCAAGCGCGGCGAGCAGAGCCTCATCTTCATCAACCGCCGCGGCTATGCCCCGGTGCTGCGGTGCCCTGCCTGCGGCTGGGTCTCGGCCTGCCATCGCTGCTCGGCGCAGCTCGTGCTGCATCTCAAGGACCGCAGGCTCCGCTGCCACCACTGCGGGCATCAGGAAGCGGTGCCTGCCGGCTGCCCCGGCTGCGGCAACCCGCAGCTCGCGCCGCTCGGCCAGGGAACCCAGCGGGTGGAGGCAGCGCTCTCCGAGCGCTTCCCGCGCGCCCGCATCGCGCGCATAGACCGCGACAGCATCCGGCGGCGGCAGGCATGGCCGGAGATGCGGCGACGCATCCACGAGCGCGACGTGGATCTCCTGGTCGGCACGCAATTGCTCGCCAAGGGGCACGACTTTCCTCACCTCAACCTGGTGGGAGTGGTGAACGCCGACAGCCTGCTCTACAGCAGCGATTTCCGCGCCGGCGAGCGCCTCTACGCGCTGCTCACCCAGGTCGCGGGGCGCGCCGGGCGCGGGGGGACGCTGGGCTCGGTGCTGATCCAGACCGAATTCCCGCACCATCCCCTGTACCAGGCCCTGCAGCGCCAGGATTACCGCGCGTTTGCCGACAGCCTGCTCGCGGAGCGCCGGCAGGCCGGGTTCCCGCCGTTCATCCATCAGGCGCTGCTGCGCGCCGAGGCGCCCCGGCTTGCGACGGCACTCGACTTCCTCGCCGAGGCGGCGCGCCGCGCGCGGCGGCTCGCCGCCCCGCAGATCACCCTCTACGACGCGGTCCCCGCGGCGATGCCGCGGCGGGCCGGCCGCGAGCGCGCGCAGCTCCTGGTGCAGTCTGAATCGCGGGCGCGCCTGCAGGAGTTCCTGGGCGCGTGGATGAGCGAGCTCGTCGCGGCGCGCGCGACCCGCGCGCGCTGGTCGCTCGATGTCGATCCGCTCGAGTTCTGAGCCGCGGGTGGCAGGCCAATGCCATGATAAAATTCGCGTTTTCCGCAACGGCTGGCGGCCGCTGAGCCGGTCTCATGCTGACGCTCGAGGAATACGAAAAGCTCAACCCGCGCTGCGAGCTCACGCACAACGGCGTGAGCGTGGTCTATCTCACGCCGACGGCATTCACCAAGTGGCGGGCCGACTCGCTGTTCGAGAAAGAACCGGTCACGATCGAGTGGATCGCGGGCTTCCGCCCCGGGGAAGTGCTGGTGGACGTCGGCGCGAACGTCGGGATGTACACCATCTGGGCGGCGAAAACGCGCGGGGCGCGGGTGTTCGCGTTCGAGCCCGAGGCGCAGAATTATGCGCTGCTCAACCGCAACATCGTCCTCAACAGTCTCGGCGGGCGGGTCACGGCCTACTGCCTGGCGTTGTCCGACCAGGCGGGATACTCGGAACTACATCTTTCCGACCTGCGGGTGGGCGGCTCGTGCCATTCGCTGGGCGAGCGGGTGGATTTCAGGCATCAGCCGATGAACCCGGCATATTCCCAGGGCTGCGTCGCGGCGCGGCTGGACGACATGGTGGCCTCGGGCGCGGTGCAGCAGCCCGACCACATCAAGATAGACGTGGACGGCTTCGAGCCCAAGGTGATCGCCGGCGCACGCCGGGTGCTGTCGGAGAAGAGGCTGCGCTCGCTGCTCATCGAGACCAACCAGAACCTGTCCGACCACCTGCAGATGGTCGAGGAGCTCAAATCGCTGGGCTTCCGCTACGACCCCGCCCAGGTCGCCGCGGCGGAGCGCAAGAGCGGCGCATTCAAGGGGGTGGCGGAATATGTCTTCAGACGTTAGCCTGCACGTGCTCTACAAGGTCGCGAACGCGCCGATCAACGAGTTCCCGTTCCCGCACATCTACGTGCGGGACGTGTTCCCCCAGGACTTCTATCGGGAGCTGCGGGCGCATCTGCCGCCCCCGGAAGCGTTCAAGACCCTGCATTCGCTCGGCCGCGTCGACAGCAGCTATCCCGAAACCCGCCTGGTCCTGCCGCTGACCGGAGAGAGCGTCGGCGCCCTCGGCGAGCCGTACCGCAGCTTCTGGGACCAGCTGGCCCGCTGGATGCTTAACGCCTCTTTCGGCCCGATCGTGCTGTCGAGGTTCACGCCCTTTCTCGACCTGCGCTTCGGCGATTCGCGCGCCAGGAAATACCATGATGAGGCGCTGCTGGTTCAGGATTACACGGCCTATTCCCTGGGGCCGCATACCGATACACCCATGAAAGTGATGTCGTTTCTGTTCTACCTGCCGCCCGACGATACCCAGTCGCACCTCGGCACGTCGATCTATGTGCCCAGGGACCCCGGCTTTTTCTGCCCCGGAGGCCCCCATCACCCGTTTGACCTGTTCAACCGGATGCAGACGATGCCTTTTTTGCCCAATACGCTGTTCGCTTTCATGAAAACGCCGAATTCGTTTCATGGCGTCGAGCCCATCGCGGAGGGAAACGCCCGCAGGGATCTCCTGCTCTACGATATCAAGGTCGAAAACCCCCCCGAGCTCGCGCAGCAGGCGCCGCCCGCGCGACAACCGGTTGCCGCGCCCAAAGTGAGTTTTTCTTTCTAGCGCGAACGCGGCATGACCCCGGCGCCCCCTGCCGACGCGAGAGCGCATCTCGCCGAGCTCCTCGCGCAGGCGTTGCGCGCGGTGGCGCCGGAAGGCGCCGGCATCGCCATCGTCATCGAGCGGCCCAGGCACGCCGGGCACGGCGACTATGCCTGCAATCTCGCGCTGCAACTCGCGAAGCTCCTCCAGCGCACGCCGCGCGACATCGCGGGGAGCCTCGTCGCGGCCCTGCCCGCCTCCCCGCTGCTGGAAAAAGCCGAGATCGCCGGGGCCGGCTTTATCAACCTCTACCTGGAACGCTCCTACAAGCAGCAGGCGGTCCATCGCGCGCTGGCCGCCGGCGCCGCCTACGGCGCCTGCGCGCTCGGGCAGAAGAAGCGGGTGCAGGTCGAGTTCGTGTCGGCCAACCCCACCGGGCCGCTGCACGTGGGGCACGGGCGCGGCGCGGCGTTCGGCGCGAGCCTCGCCAACGTGCTTGCCGCGGCCGGCTTCGACGTCAACCGCGAATATTACGTCAACGACGCCGGCCGGCAGATGGACATCCTCGCCGTGTCCACCTGGCTGCGCTATCTCGAGCTGTGCGGCATTGCGATCGCGTTCCCGGGCAACGCCTACCAGGGGGATTACGTGCGCGACATGGCGCGCGCGCTGCACGGCGGGCACGGTGCCCGCTTCAAGCGCGATATCACCGGTGGAACCATTGCGGCGTGGCTATCGGCCGGGGACGAGGAAGCGGGGCTCGATGCGCTGATCGCCGGCGCGAAATCCGCGCTCGGTGCCGATTACGGGATCGTCCATGGATTCGCCTTGAGCGAGCAGCTCGCCGACTGCCGCGACGACCTCGCCGAATTCGGCGTCGCCTTCGACCGCTGGTTTTCCGAGCAGTCGCTGTTCGACTCCGGGCGGGTCGAGCGAGCCGTCCGGATGCTGGAGGAAAAGGGGCACCTCTACGCCGAAGGCGGCGCGCTGTGGTTCCGCTCGGAGGCATACGGAGACGAGAAAAACCGCGTGGTGCGGCGCGAGAACGGCCAGTACACCTATTTCGCCTCGGACATCGCCTACCACCTGGACAAGTTCGAGCGCGGCTTCGACCTCGCGATCGACGTGTGGGGAGCCGACCATCACGGCTACATCGCGCGCGTCAAGGGGGCGGTCGCGGCGCTCGGCCTCGACCCGCAGCGGCTCAACGTCGCTCTGGTGCAGTTCGCGGCGCTCTACCGCAAGGGCGAGAGGGTCCCGATGTCCACCCGCGCCGGCGAGTTCGTGACGCTGCGCGAGCTGCGGCGGGAAGTCGGCAACGACGCCGCGCGCTTCTTCTACGTGCTGCGCAAGAGCGACCAGCACCTGGACTTCGACCTCGATCTCGCCGTCTCCCGCAGCAACGAGAACCCGGTCTACTACGTGCAGTACGCGCACGCGCGCGTCTGCAGCCTGCTCGAGCAGTGGGGAGGCGACGCCGCCACCCTGGAGACGGCGGATGTCGCGCCGCTCGTCTCGGCGCAGGAGTCGCGCCTCCTCGCGCGCCTGATGGAGTACCCGGAGGCGGTGGAGAACGCGGCGCGGGACCTGGCCCCGCATACCCTCGCGTTCTACCTGAGGGAGCTCGCCGCCGACTTCCACAGCTACTACAACGCGACGCGCATCCTGGTGGAGGAAGCAGCGCTCCAGCGCGCGCGGCTGGCGCTGGCGGCGGCGGTGCGCCGGGTGCTCGCCAACGGGCTCGCGCTGCTCGGTGTTTCGGCGCCGGAAAAAATGTAAGATAGCCGCGTGAGCAAAGACTACAAGCGCCCCGAGCGCGGCGCCGGCACGCGCGGCGACGGCAGTTCGCTCCTCGTCGGCATCCTGATCGGGCTCATGCTGGGCCTCGCGATCGCGTTGGGCGTCGCGTGGTACATCAACAAGATGCCGAACCCGTTTTCGGGCCGCGCCGCGCCGCCGCCGGCCGGGGAGCCCGCCAGGGCCGGCGCCCCGGCCGCGAAGGGCGCCGACAAGGTCGCCAGGGCGCAAGAGGCCAAACCGCGCTTCGACTTCTACAAGATCCTGCCCGGCAACGAGGAGCCCGCCACCGACCAGCAGCTGAAGGATGCGCAAAAAGCGTCAGCCGCCACCCAGAAAGAGGCGTTCTTCCTGCAGGCGGGCGCATTCCAGAGCGCGCCCGACGCCGACAACCTGAAGGCGCGGCTCGCGCTGCTCGGCATCGAGGCCGCGGTCCAGACCACCATGCTGCCCGATAAGGGCGTATGGCACCGCGTGCGCATCGGGCCCTATACCCGCATCGAGGAACTTAACCGCACGCGTGAAACTCTGAAGCAGAACGGTGTCGACACCACGCTGATCAAAGTGCGTGACGCCACAGAAAACAAATAACGCCACCCCATTTTCCCCGGAGGCACGATGCAGGCCGCACGCCGCTTGATACCCATCGCCGCTTTTCTCGTCGCGTTCGCCACCGGCGCGCCGGCACAACCCGTGCCGGGCAAGGACTACCGGCTGATCGATCCGCCGCGGCCGACCGACAGCGGCAACAAGATCGAGGTGCTCGAGTTCTTCTGGTACGGCTGCCCGCATTGCAACGCGCTGCAGCCGCCGCTCCGTAACTGGCTCAAGAAAAAACCCGCCGACGTCGAGTTCAAGCGCGTGCCCGCCGTGTTCGCGGACTCGTGGCTGCCGCTGACGCGCGCCTATTACGCGCTCGACACGCTGGGCCTGGTGGACAAGCTCCACTACGACGTGTTCGCCGCCGTCCACGAGCAAAACGTGCGGCTCGCCGATCCGAGAGTGCTGTTCGACTGGGTGGCGAAGCGCGGCGTGGACCCGCAGAAGTTCGCGGACGTCTACAATTCGTTCGGCGTGCAAAGCCGGGCGCGGCGCTCGATAGACCTGACCAGGCAGTACGACATCCCGGGCACGCCCGCGCTGACGGTGGACGGAAAATTCCTGGTCGCGCCGTCCATGGTCCTGAAGCCCGACAACAGCGTGGATTACGAACGCTATTTCAAGGTGCTCGACCAGGTGATCGCGGCTGCGCGCAAGGCGCGCGCGGGGAGATAGGCCATGGCCCCGCGCATGAAGGTGCACACCGCCGCGCGCCGGGCTTTCCTGCTTGCGCTCGCCGGCTTCGCCGTCGCGGCGTCGGCGCAGGACACGCCGCGCGCGCGCCAGAACCTCGAGTACCGCCTGATCGAAAAGCAACCGGTGGAAACCGGCGACAAGATCGAGGTCATCGATTTCTTCTGGTACGGCTGCCCGTTCTGCAACGCGCTGCAGCCGGCGCTGGAGGCCTGGATCAAGCGCAAGCCCGACGACGTGGCGCTGCGCCGCGTGCCGGTCCTGCTGCGCGACAGCTGGGCGCCGCACGCGCGCATCTACTACACGCTGGAGCTCCTGAACGAAGTCGAGCGGCTGCACCTGAAGGTCTATCACAGCTATCACGTCGAGGAGCTGCACATGAGCAAGCCCGACGTGATGGAGCAGTGGGCGGCCAGGAACGGCATCGAGCGCAGAAAATGGCTGGACGCCTATTACTCGCCGGAAGTGGACACCAAGATCGCGCGCGCGAAGCGCATGACCGAGATCTACATCATCAAGGGCACGCCGTCGCTGGTGGTGGACGGGCGTTACCTCACCTCGGGCGACATGCCGCCGACGCTCCGCGGCATGATCCCGGTGCTCGACGATCTCATCCGCCTCGCGCGCCGCGACCGCGGCAAGTAACGGCGCCGCCCGGCTCCCTGTGGCGGGCCCGCAGCGCGTCATCATCACCGGCGCATCGAGCGGCATCGGGGCGTCGCTGGCGCGGCACTACGCCGCTTCCGGCGCGACGCTGGGCCTGATTGCCCGGCGCAAACCCGAGCTTGAACGCCTCGCCGCGGGGTTTCCCACGCCGTGCGAGGTCTATGCCCTCGACGTGCGCGACGCAACTGCCATCGCCGCCGCGGCACGGCATTTCATCGCCAGGCACGGCTGCCCGGACATCGTCATCGCCAACGCCGGCGTCAGCCTCGGCACGCTCACCGAGCACGCCGAGGATATCCCGGCGTTCCAGGAGGTCTTCGACATCAACGTGATGGGGATGGTGAAGGCGTTCCAGCCCTTCGTCGCGTGCATGCGCGAGCGGGGCGGCGGCGCGCTCGCCGGCATCGCGAGCATCGCCGGCTACCGCGGGCTGCCGGGCGCGGCGGCCTACTCGGCCTCCAAGGCGGCGGTCATTTCCTGTCTCGAAAGCCTGCGCGTGGAGTTGCGTGCAAGCGGCGTCAAGGTCACCGCCATCTGCCCCGGCTACATCGCGACGCCGATGACGGAGAAGAACCCCTATCCGATGCCGTTCCTGATGAGCGCGGATGAAGCGGCCGTGAAGATCGCCGCGCTGATCGAGCACGGCAGGACGTTCGCGGTGATCCCTTGGCAGATGGCGCTCGCCGCGCGCGTCATGCGCGTGCTGCCGAACTGGCTCTACGACCGGCTCGCCGCCGACGCGCCGCGCAAGCCGCGGCGTGCGGCCGAATAGCGCCTGGAGCGGTGCTTGAATAATGTCTATTAAAGGACTATATTGCATATATAGTCCATTATTAGATAGACGTTCCCTATGAAATTTACCCCCGCAGAACACAGGCAACCTGTTGATCCAGCTAAAGTATCCGCTCCTGCACTGCGCACTTTCTTTCGCGTCGTTGATACCTGGAAACTCAACAACAAGGAGCAGATGACGCTGCTCGGCCGTCCGCCGCGATCGACGTTTTATCGCTGGAAGCAGGGCGAGAACGTCGTGCTGCCCCAGGATGCGCTGGAGAGAATCTCCTACATCTTCGGAATTTTTTCGGCACTGCAAGTACTGCTGCCACAGCCGGAAGCGGCGGACGCCTGGATCA
>JACOVL010000072.1 GCA_016177355.1 Betaproteobacteria bacterium
CGCTCAAGCCGCGCGCGGGCGGGCGCCGCATCGGGTTCCCCGCTGAGCGCGGCGATGACCAGGTCCGCGAAGCGTTCGGGCCGGCGCCACAAGTCCGCCGCGCTGAACAATTCCAACAGCGCGGCGGCGTCGAGCCCGGCGGCATCTGCAATCAGGTTGGCATGACGGGCGGCGAGCAGCGCGAGGTCGCGGCACTCGGACGGCACCTTGAGGCGTGTCGAGACCGATTCGACCGCCAGCGGCTCAAGGGAACGCGCCAGCGCCGCAAAACGTCCGGCGACGGATGCTCCCGCCGCCGCAGCCGCGTCCAGCGCGCGCATCGCGGTGGCGGCGGTCTCGGGATCGTCCCACAGCGTGTCCGCTTCCGGCATCACGCGCGCGAGCGCGCCGCACTCGCGCAGCACCCCGAACATGCGCGAAGGGCGCTTCTCCATCAAGCCGCGCGCGAGCTCCTGCCACACGCGCTCCGGCACGAGCGCGTCCGCTTCCCCGTTCCCGGCCATGGCGCGCATCAGCGCGAGCGTCTCCTGGGCGATGCGGAAACCGAAGCGGGCGGCGAAACGCGCGACGCGCAGGATGCGCACCGGGTCCTCGGCGAAAGCCGGGCTCACGTGGCGCAACACGCCGGCCTTGAGGTCGGCCGCACCCTTGAACGGATCGATGATCCGCCCGTCGGCATCCCTGGCGATGGCGTTGATGGTGAGGTCGCGGCGCGCGAGATCCTGCTCGAGCGTCACCCCCGGCGCGGCGTGGAACTCGAAGCCGTGGTAGCCGCGGGCGGTTTTGCGCTCGGTGCGCGCCAAGGCGTATTCCTCGCGGGTCTGCGGGTGGAGAAACACCGGGAAATCGCGGCCGACCGGCTTGTAGCCGAGCTTCGCCATCTCCTTGGGCGTCGCGCCGACCACGACGTAGTCGCGGTCCTTGACCGGCAGCCCCAGCAACTCGTCCCGGACCGCGCCGCCCACGCAATAGATCTTCATGACGGCGCGACTGATGAAGCGTGACCGATACGGCGTGACTGATGAAACGTGACTGATAAATCGTGGCGCGGCATGCCGATGACGGGCGCGGGTTCAATCATGGTTGCGCCGGGCGCGGAATCGCTGGTAGCGACTGCGCGGGTTCGCCTGCGCGAGCCAGGACGGCGCCACCGCTTCGAGCGCCGCCGGCGCGATGCCGAACGGAAATTCGCACGCGCACACGCTGTCGGCCTTCATCGAGTAGTAGTTGTCGCGCGTCATGAGCTTCAGCGGCAGGAACTCGAGCGCGAACGCCTGCAAGTACGAAAGCGGGTCGTTCAACCCGATCACCAGCCGCCGCCGGCCGAGCGCGCGCGCGACGAACTCGACCAGCTCCCGCAGCGTGTAGACCTTCGGGCCGCACAGGTCGTAGCGCTTGCCGATGCTCTCCAGGTCTTCGAGGCTGCTCGCGAACGCCGCCGCCACGTCCTCGACGAACACCGGCTGGAAGCGCGCATGGGGACAGGCGAGAAACAGCACCGGCGCGAGCTTCACCAGCACGGCAAACAGGTTGAGGAAGGAATCGTCGCGCCCGAAGACGACCGATGGCCGGAAGATCGTGACGTCGAGACCCGCCCCGCGCACGATTTCCTCCGCCTCGCCCTTGGTGCGGAGATAGGCGCTCGGGCCGCCGGGCGCGGCATTCAACGCGCTCATGTGCAGCAACCGCCGGATGCCGCATTCGCGGCACGCCGCCGCCACCTTGCGCGCGAGCTCGACGTGCGCTTCGCGGAAGCTCCGGCTTGCGCGGCCGTCGTGCAGCACGCCGACGAGGTTGACCGCCGCCTCCGCTCCGCGCATGAATTCCCGCAGTTCGCCCGCGTCGTGCACGTCGGCCGCAACCACGTCCACCGTCGGCAGCAGGATCAGTTGCTCCTTGGCGCGCTCGCGGTCGCGCGTCGCCACTCGCACGCGATAGCCCTCCTCCGCGAGCCGGCGACAGACGTGTCGTCCCACAAAGCCGCTCCCTCCCACAACGCAGACGGTTGTTATTTCCATGAGGGGATTTTACCGCTCACCGCTCGCCGTTCACCATCACGGGCTCAGGGCGTGTCGCCCAGCGGCTGCTCGGCATCGCGCTGGCGCGGGCCGATGACCCCCATGCGCTGACGCAGCGATTGCAACTGCTGGCTGAAGACGTGCGCGTAATAGCTGGCGTTCGCCATCACCTTCTTCACGTAGTCGCGCGTTTCGTTGAGCGGTATGGTCTCGGCGTAGATCGCGCCTTCGACCGCGGTCTCGGGCCGCCACCTGCGCGCGCGGCCCGGCCCGGCGTTGTAGGCGGCCGAGGCGAGCACCGGCTGCCCGTCGAGCGTATCGAGCACGTGCTTGAGGTAATGGGTGCCGAGACTCACGTTGGTATCCACTTCCATGACCTGCGACCAGCGCCAGTTGCGCAGCCCGATCTTCTTCGCGACCCAGCGCGCGGTGGCGGGCATGAGCTGCATCAGGCCGCTCGCCCCCGCCTGCGATTTCGCGTCCGCGATGAAGCGGCTCTCCTGCCGGATCAGGCCGTAGACCCACGCTTCGTCGAGCTGCAGTTGCGAGGTGCGGGACTCGAGCACGTCGCGATAAGGGGCGAGATAACGCAGGCTGAAATCGTGCTCCTGCACCGTGCGGTCGGCGGTATTGATGGCGCGGTCGTAGATCTCGTAGCGCCGCGCGAGTTCCGCCGCGGCGAGCAGTTGCCTGTCGTCGAAGCCGCGGATCGCCCACAGCCACTCGCGGTTGGCCTCGGTGCGCAGACTCAGGCGGTAGAGTTCGACCGCGCGCTTGAGTCCCGGGTGCTGGCTCATCGCGCGCACGTCCTCGGCGGTCGGCTTGAACGCGGGAGCAGGCGTCGTGACATTGCCGCCGAGATCTTCGAGCGCCAGCTGGCCGTAGAAACCGAACTCGGCCGCCAGAGGCTTCAGCAGCGCCTCCGACTCCTCGCTGCGTCCCATGCTCATCAATGCGCGCGCCTTCCAATAGCGCCAGGCCGCATCGGCGCTCTCCTTCTCCGTCATCGCTTCGATCGCGGCCAGCACCTCCGGCCAGTCGCGCGTGCGCAGCGCGGCGCGCGCTTTCCAGGCGAGCTGCAGGTCGGAGAGGTCCGCGGCACGCGCATACCACGCGAGCGCTTCCGGGTCGTGGCGCAACGCGCCGAGATATGCGATCAGCCCCCAGATGTAGGCGCGCTCCTCCGCCGTGAAACGCTCCTCGATCCTCGCCCACCGCCGCGCCGCCTGCGGCGGAGAAGCGCGCGCCAGTCGGTGCGCCGCAAACATTACGGTCTCGCGCCCGGCGCGGCTCTTCAGGTTGAAATTCCGGCGCTCCAGGTAGCCCGCGGGGTTGGACGCGGCGGCACCGAGCGAGCGCGCATCCGGCGCCTGCCCCGCCGGCAGCCATTCGGCGATGCGCCGGGCGAGGCTCACCTGCCCGGCTTCGAGCGCGAGCCGGATGCGCGTCCACAGATCGTCGATGGAAAGCAGTCCGGCCGCCTGGAGCGCGCTGAACAGCGGCGTGCAGCTCTCGGGAAGGCCGCGGGCGACGAACCACAACGGCCGGACTTCGTGCAGCGTTTCGCCGGGGTTGACCCGCAGCCGCGATTGCAGCGCGTAGCAGGTGATCTCGACGTCGTCGTTGACGAGCAGCGGCAGTTCCTGCTCGAACAACTCCCACTGCTGGCTGTTGCCGAGAACTTTCAGCCACTCGCTGCGCAGCCGCTCGGCGAGCGGGCCGTCGCGGTTGACGGCGAGGAATGCGCGAACTTCCTCGGGGCTCGCCTGATCGAGCCGCAGGGAGAGCTGCCAGTAAGCGAGGTACGGCTCGAGCAGATGGCCTTTCAGCCGGGCGGCGTGCTTGTCGAGCCTGGCGGCGTTGTCCACGCGGTACGCCTCGCGCGCGGCGAGAAAATCGTCGTCCTGGCCCGCGCCGTGCGCAAACGCGGCCCCCAACGCCAGCGCCAATGCCCACAGCATTCTCATGTGCTAGCCCAGGAACAACCGGTAAGCCGGGTTGCGGGTTTCTTCGCGGTAGGGATAGCCGACCTTGGCGAGGAAGACGCGGAACTTGCGCTTGTCCCGCGGCGGCACCTGCATGCCGACGAGGACCCGGCCGTAGTCGGCGCCGTGGTTGCGGTAGTGGAACAAGCTGATGTTCCAGCCGCGGCTCATCGCGGTGAGGAACCTCATCAGCGCGCCGGGGCGCTCCGGGAACTCGAAGCGGTAGAGGATTTCGTCGTCCACCGTGGGCGCGTGCCCGCCGACGGTGTGCCGGATGTGCAGCTTCGCCAGCTCGTTGTCGCTGAAGTCGAGCGTCTTCAATCCCTTGCGCCGCAGCGCGCGTGCGAGCTTCACGGCCTCGTCCCGGTCGTGGACCTGGACCCCGACGAACACGTGCGCCTGAGCGGGATCGGCGTAGCGGTAGTTGAACTCGGTGATGTTGCGCGCGCCGATCTGCGAGCAGAACGTGCGAAAGCTGCCGGGCCGCTCCGGTATGGTCACCGCCAGGACCGCCTCGCGCTTCTCGCCGAGTTCGGCCTGCTCCGCGACGAAGCGCAGCCGGTCGAAGTTCATGTTCGCGCCGCTGGCGACCGCGATCAGCGTCTTGCCGCGCACGCCGGTGCGCTCGGCATAGCGCTTCGCGCCGGCGATCGCCAGCGCCCCGGCCGGTTCCAGGACCGTCCGCGTGTCCTCGAACACATCCTTGATCGCGGCGCAGACGGCGTCGGTGTTGACCCGTATCACGTCATCCACCAGCTCGCGGCACAGCCGGAACGTCTCGCGCCCGACCTGCTTCACCGCGACGCCGTCGGCGAACAGCCCCACCTGGGTGAGCTTCACGCGCCGGCCGGTCTTGAGCGAGCGGTACATCGCATCGGCATCCTCCGGCTCAACGCCAATCACCTTGATCTCCGGACGCAGGCTTTTCACGTAGGCGGCGATCCCCGAGATCAGGCCGCCGCCGCCGATCGCCACGAAGACGGCGTGGATGGTTGCGGGATGCTGGCGCAGGATCTCCATCGCGATCGTGCCCTGCCCGGCGATGACGTCGGGGTCGTCGTAAGGATGGACGAAGACGAGCCGCCGCCGCCGCTCGATCAGGCGCGCGCGCGAGTAGGCCTCATCGTAGGAATCGCCGTGCAGCACGACGGCCGCGCCGCGCGACTTGACCGCCGCGATCTTGATCTGCGGCGTGGTGACCGGCATCACGATGGTCGCCGCGCAGCCGAGCCGCTGCGCGGCGAGCGCCACGCCCTGGGCATGGTTGCCGGCGGAGGCGGCGATCACGCCGCGTTTCAACGCCGCGGCCGGCAACCGCACCATCTTGTTGTAGGCGCCGCGCAATTTGAAGGAGAACACCGGCTGCATGTCCTCGCGCTTGAGCAGCACGCGGTTGCCGGTGCGCGCGGAGAGCGCCGGCGCGAGCTCGAGCGGCGTCTCGATTGCGACATCGTAGACACGGGCGCCCAGGATGCGCTTGACGTAATCGTTCTTTTTCATGGCGGCGGCAAAGCGTGCTAAGCGTAGCAGGAATGCGCGATCCTGGTAAACGGCATGATGTTTACCGCTTACCGCTTACCGCTTACTATTCTCGTTATGACACAGGACGAGATGAAACGGGCCGCAGCCAAAGCCGCGATCGCCTGCGTGCCGGACGGGAGCGTGGTCGGCGTGGGCACCGGCTCGACCGCCAACTACTTCATCGCGGAGCTCGGCAGAATCAAGCAGCGGATCGAGGGCGCGGTCGCGAGCTCGGATGCGACGGCGCAGCGGCTGAAGCAGATCGGTATTCCGGTAGTCGACCTGAACGGCGTCAGGGAGCTGCCGGTCTACGTGGACGGCGCGGACGAGGTGACGCGCCATCTCGCCATGATCAAGGGCGGCGGCGGCGCGCTGACACGCGAGAAAATCGTCGCGGCGGTCGCGGAGTCTTTCGTATGCATCGCCGACGCGTCGAAGCTGGTGGACGTGCTCGGCAAATTCCCGCTGCCGGTGGAGGTGATCCCGATGGCCCGTTCCCACGTCGCGCGCGAGATCGTGAAGCTCGGCGGCCAGCCGGTGTGGCGGCAGAACTTCGTCACCGATAACGGTAATATCATCCTCGACGCGCACGGGTTTTCGATCCTGAATCCGGTCGAGTTCGAGGGAGCGCTCAACCAGATCGTGGGCGTCGTCACCAACGGCTTGTTCGCGCGGCGGGGCGCCGACGTGCTGCTGCTCGGCACCGCCGACGGCGTGCAAACCCACAAGCGCTGACCCGGCATTGGCGGCGAAGGCGTAGCGCGCCGGCGCAGCATTGCTTATACTGGCGGCGCCGATGCCCGAATATTCGACGCTAGCCGCCGTAGACCTCGGATCCAACAGTTTCCACTGCCAGGTCGCCCGCATCGTCGGAGACCAGGTCTACCCCCTCGATTCGCTGCGCGAGCCGGTGCGGCTGGGGGCGGGACTCACCAAAGACAAGCGCATCGACGAGGAAACCCAGGAGCGGGCGCTCGCCTGCCTCAAGCGCTTCGGCGAGCGGCTGCGCGATTTCGACAAGCATGCCGTGCGCGCGCTCGGCACCAATACGCTGCGGGTGGCGAAAAACGCCGGCGCGTTCCTGAAGAAGGCCGAGGCTGCGCTCGGCTTCCCGATCGAGGTGGTGGCGGGCCGCGAAGAGGCGCGCCTGATCTATCTCGGTGTCTCGCACGAGCTGCCCGCCTCGCGCGAAAAGCGCCTGGTGGTGGACATCGGCGGAGGGTCGACCGAGCTCGTCATCGGGTCGGGCTACCGGCCGCAGAAGCTCGAGAGCCTGTTCATGGGTTGCGTTTCCTACAGCTGGCGCTATTTCGAGGACGGCAAGATCACGAAAGGCGCGATGAAGCAGGCCGAGCTCGCCGCCCGCAACGAGCTGCAGCCGATCGTCGCGAAATTCGCCCGCGGCAACTGGCAGCAGGCGGTGGGCTCCGCGGGCACCGTGCGCGCGCTTGCGGACGTCATCCGGCTGAACGGCTTCGGCGAGGACGGCATCACACCGGCGGGTCTCGACCGCCTGCGTTCCCACCTGATCAAGGCTGGCGACATGGACAAAGTGGAGCTCGCGGGACTGAAGCCGGACCGCGTGCCGGTGTTTCCCGGCGGGCTCGCGATTCTCAACGCCATCTTCTCGGAGCTCGACATCGGCTCGATGGGGGTCGCGGGCGGCGCGATGCGCCAGGGCGTGCTCTACGACCTCCTCGGGCGCTTCCACCACAAGGACATGCGCGACGTCACGGTCGCGCAATTCATGCAGCGCTACCACGTGGACGCGCTGCAGGCGCGACGCGTGGGTGAACTCGCCTTCAACCTCTACCGCAAGCTGACCGCCGAATCGGGCGAGCCCGACGAGGATGCCTCGCGCAGCATCGCATGGGCGGCCAGGCTCCACGAGATCGGGATTTCGGTCGCGTTCAGCGGCTATCACAAGCACTCGGCCTATATCGTCGGCAACGCCGACATGCCCGGCTTCTCGCGCGACGAGCAGGCCCGGCTCGCGGTCCTGGTGCAGGCGCACCGCCGCTCGCTCGGCAAGGTCGTCAAGAAGGGCGACGAGCGCGACGTGGACTGGAGCATGGTGCTGTCCCTGCGGCTGGCGGCCCTGCTCTACCGCAGCCGGGCCGACGTGGCCCTGCCCCCGCTGCAGGCCCGGCTCCAGGGCAGGAAGTTCCGCCTGGCGCTCGACCCCGACTGGCTCGCGCGCAATCCGCTCACGGTGACCGCGCTGCACGACGAGATCCGCGAATGGGACAGGATCGGCTTCGAGCTCAAGGTCCCGGGGCTCGACGATCTTGAGACAGGCGCGGAACTCGCTCTCGCAAGCTAACCCTTCTTCTTCGCCCGCTTGAGCGCGCGCTCCACCGCCTGGGTGAGCGATTTCAGCACCTTGATCCGGGCATGATACTTGTTGTTGGCCTCGACCAGCGTCCACGGTGCTATTGAAGTCGAGGTGCGGTCGACCATGTCGCACACCGCCCGCTCGTACGCGCCCCATTTCTTGCGGTTGCGCCAGTCCTCCTCGGTGATCTTGAAGCGCTTGAACGCGACCTTCTCGCGCAGCTTGAAGCGCTTCAACTGTTCTTCCTTGCTGGTCGCGAGCCAGAACTTCACCACCACGATGTTGTGCCGCGCCAGCGCCTGCTCGAAATCGTTGATCTCCTTGTACGCGCGCATCCAGTCCGGTTCCTTGCAGAAACCCTCCACGCGCTCCACCAGCACCCGGCCGTACCACGAGCGGTCGAAGATCGTGAAGCGGCCGCGCCGCGGGATGTGGCGCCAGAACCGCCACAGGTAAGGTTGCGCGCGCTCCTCCTCGGTGGGCGCCGCGACCGAGATGTTGTGGTAGCCGCGCGCGTCGAGCGCCTGGGTGACGCGCCGGATCGCGCCGCCCTTGCCCGCCGCATCGTTGCCCTCGAACACCGCGACCACCGAAATCCGCCTGAAGCGCGGATGGCGCGCGGCGAGGTTGAGCCGTCCCTGCCATTTTTCGAGTTCCTTCTCGTACTGGTCCTTGGTCATCGGCCGGTCGAGCTCGAGCGAATTGATCACGTCGCGGCGGTCGATCGCCGGCAGCAGCGGCGGGTTCTTGTCGGGCAGACGCTCGACCGGCTTCTCGTCGAGGCGCTCGCGCATCGCGGCGAGCAGATGCCGTCCGAAGCTGAGCGCGCGGTAGCGGGAGTCGGCGCCCGGCACCACGATCCACGGCGCCTCGCCGGTCGAAGTCCTGCGCAGGAACGGCTCGCTGACCTTGATGAACTTCCTGTAGAGATCGAAATACTTCCACTCCAGGTCGGTCACCTTCCAGCGCGTCTTGGGGTCCTTCTCCAGCGCCTTCAGCCGCGCTTTCTGCTGGCTTCGGGAAAGATGGAACCAGTATTTGAGCAGCAGCACCCCTTCATCGCTCAGCATCTTCTCGAAACGCATGATCTCGGCGATGTGCTGGCTGAACTCAGCCTCGCCGATCACCCCCTGCACGCGCGCGGTGATGGGATAGGTGTGCCACGCGCCGAAAAAAACGCCGATCTTGCCCTTGGGCGGCAGCGTGCGCCAGAAACGCCACAGCGGAGGGCGCTCGCGCTCCTCGTCCGAGGGCTCGGGAAAAGCGTGGGTATGGATATGGCGCGGGTCCATCCACTCGTTGAGCAGATTGACCGTTTCCCCTTTTCCCGCCCCCTCGACCCCGGCGATCAGGATCAGCACCGGGAAGCGGCCGTTTTCCTTGAGGTCGTACTGGGCGTTGAGCAGCGCTTCGCGGAGCTTCGGCCCCTCCTTGCGGTACGTGGCCTTGTCTATCTTGTGCTCGAGCTCCGCCGATTCGAACATGGTCCTCCTCCCCTTGCCCGTCAGTTCTACAGGATATCCGGCGCAATCACCGCCCGCACCACAACCTCATTCGGGCTGCGGGCGACGAGCCACCAGACCGCGCCTTTCTTGATGCTCCAGTCGGCCGTCTTGCCGGTCAGCGCCAGGGCTGCCGCCTGGCCGAGGACCGGCTGGTGTCCGACCACCACGACCGTGCGCTCGCCGCGCGGCCAGCCCGCCGCTTTGAGCACCGCCTGCGCGTTCGCCGAAGTGCCGACCTCGCGGATGGCGTCAAACTTCTTGGTCAATGCTCCGGCAGTGTCTCGCGCGCGGCGAGCCGGGCTCGCCAGCACCACCGCGTCCTTGGGTAGATTCTCCTTGAGCCACGCCGCCATGCGTTCCGCTTGTTTCTCACCCTTGGTGGTGAGCTTGCGGTCCTCGTCGGGAACGCCGCTTTCGGCATCGGCGTGGCGCCACAGTATGAGATCCATTCGGACTCCCCTGATGGTATAGGGCTATTCGCAATATGCCCGTTGCCGCCTTATGAATCAAGTAGTTACGTGGCGCCTTCCGTATTCTTGATAACATCTCCGGGCATTTTGCGCCACCCGGACCGAAGCCCTATCTGACCTACATCAAACAATCTACGCGTTTATTGCCAGAAGCGCCCGGCGGCGCGGAATGATCTCCAGGCGCTTTTCAGCTCGCGTTTCAGGGTTTCAGCGCGGCCCCGGCTCCAGCCAAGGAGGATGCCCTTGGCCTCGGCCACATCAACGCCCCCCGCCCCATCGAAGCCGTGAGCCGTGAGGTCCGTCACCGTCGCGGCGTCGTTGATCGCCCCCAGTATTTCCTGAAGGTCGGAAAGCCGGCGGAGAGCTACGCGCACCAGCCCGCCCTCGTAGATGCCGGCGAAAAAGTCCGTCGCATAGCGGAACTTTTTGACCGCGATGCGCAGGCGATGCAGTTCGCGACTCGACAGCTGGTCAAACTTGCGGCCCCGCTTGCGAACCCGGTTGTAACGCTGCTCCAGCACTTTTGAGGCGAACGCGCCAATCGGCTCGCCGAGAGCCGCGCGCTGGTCGGGCTCAAGCTCGATGTGCCCGCTCCAGGACTCGAGCCACCCGGCGAGCGAGAGCATCAGCCGCTGGTAGCGTGCGGAACGCACGGCGCGGCGTGCTTTTGCCCCCGCCTTGCGCCGCAGTTCGCCGTAGCGCCCGCTGAAGGCCTTCAACTCGCCGTGCGAGCCAAATTCCTTCTCGATCGGGGGCAGCGTCTCGGTCAGGAACACATCCCAGTCGCGCGCGGGCCCGAGGCTGGATGCGAGCCATTTGAGCTCCGTCACCATGGGCGCGACCGCCACCCCGGGCATGAAGGGCTCGAATACACTGAAGGCGGAGCGCAGGCGCCGTAGTGCGACCCGCATCTGGTGCAGGTACTCGAGATCGCCGCCCGCCAGCATGCCGTGCGCGTTCGCCTGCAAGTGCGCGAGGCCGGCCTGCATGACCGCCTTGAATGCCTCTCCCGCCGAAAACGCCGGCGACAGCGAGGCGGGGCGCGCCTTGACCGGCTTGGGACCCTTGCCGCGACAGAGTGCGTAGCCGCGCTCCGCCTTGGAGCGGTTTTCAACGGAGAGCGGCAAGTCCCTCACGAGCTTCAGCGCAAATTCGTAGAGATGCCGGGGGGGCCCGCTTTTCAGCTCGAGCTCCAGCTCGACGACGCGCTCGGCGCGCGAACCGCTCCTGATCAAGCCTCGATCGATGCTGGCCTCCACGCGCGCCCCTGAATCCATTTCAAGGAGGCGGCTGCTGCGGATGAAATCGGCGACGAATACGGGCTTCAGCCGCGCGCGCAGTCGCTCCGAGGAGAACAAACCGGCAAGCTCGTCATGAACGATCCGGGACAAATCCAGCGCGGGCCCGGCCACCTCCACTTCGTCCTCGACGCGCCGGTGCAGCCCGGCGAGCGCCGTGCCACCGCCCTTCACGGCCTGGAACCAGCGTTCGCCATCACGCCGCAGCCGCAACGCGATGCCTTGCCGCCACAGCTCGAGCTTCGGGGTGTCGAAGTAAACGCTATGCAACCGGCGCTTGGAAGCGCCCGCAGCCCCCTTGAGCAGGCGATGCGCCGAGAGGCGTCGCACCGACCCGGAGGGAACCCGCAGCTTGAGCTCGAGCTCGATCGGAGGGGATTCGGGGGTCATTGCGGTTCCGCAAACCGGCATTGCGGAGCGGAAGTGGGTGTAGCGCAGCGCGCTAGACCGGCTGCGGGGCGCGGGCCAGCGCCTCGAGCAGCACTTCCTGCGCCGCCTGCGGCTTGCCGCGGCGGGAGCGGAGGCTGTAGCGCCCGTCCTTGTCCATCTCCCAGGCCTGGCAGTTGTCCTCGAGGTACGGTTTCAGCCCCTCGTTGATGACGCGCTTCTTCAACTTCGGGTCGAGCACCGGGACGCAAATTTCCACGCGCCGGAAGAAGTTGCGGTCCATCCAGTCCGCGCTGGAGAGATAGACGTCCTCCGCGCCGTCGTTGTGGAAGTAGAACACGCGAGTGTGCTCCAGGAAGCGGCCGACGATGGAGCGCACCCGGATGTTCTCGGAAACGCCCGGAATGCCGGGCTTCAACGCGCACACGCCGCGCACGAGGAGCTCGATTTCCACGCCCGCTTTGGAAGCCTCGTAGAGCGTGGCGATGATCTCCGGCTCGAGCAGCGCGTTCATCTTGGCGATGATCCGGCCTTTCTTGCCGTTCTGGGCGTTCTGCACTTCGTTCTGGACCGCCCGCAGGATCTGCTTGTGCAGCGTGAACGGCGATTCCCATAAATGCTTCAACTTGGTCGCGCGCCCGAGCCCTGTCAGCTGGATGAAGATGTCGTTGACGTCGACCCCGAGCTCCTCGTTGGCGGTGAACAGGCCGAAATCGGTGTAGATCTTGGTGGTGCGGGGATGATAGTTGCCGGTCGAAAGGTGCACGTAGCGCCTGAGACGCTCTTCCTCGCGGCGCACCACCATCAGCATCTTGCAGTGGGTCTTGATGCCGACCACGCCGTAGACCACGTGCGCGCCGGCCTCTTCCAGCCGCTGCGCCCAGTTGATGTTGGCCTCCTCGTCAAAGCGCGCCAGGAGCTCCAGTACCACCGTCACCTCCTTGCCGCTCCTCGCCGCACCGAGCAGAATCTCCATCAGTTCCGATTCCGCGCCGGTGCGGTAGACCGTCATCTTGATTGCGACCACCGCCGGATCGCGCGCCGCCTGCTCCAGGAACGCGATCACCGGCTGGAACGACTGGAACGGATGGTGCAGCAGGATGTCACCTTCCCGGATGGCGCCGAACATGTCACCCGGCCGCTCGAACTGCGCCGGTAACCCCGGACGATAAAGCGGGAACTTGAGGGCCGACCGCTCCACCAGGTCCGGCACGTTGATGAGCCGCGCCAGGTTGACCGGCCCGTCCACGCGATAAAAGTCGTCCTGACCCAGATTGAACTGCGCGAGCAGGAAATCGGTGATTTGCTGCGAACAGTTCTCGGCGACTTCGAGCCGTACCTCGTCGCCAAACTGGCGATGCGGCAGTTCCCCGCGTAATGCGGCGCGCAGGTCTTTCACCTCTTCTTCGTCCACGAACAGCTCGCTGTTGCGCGTGACGCGGAACTGGTAGCAGTTCATTACTTTCATGCCGGGGAACAGTTCCGCCACGTACACGTCCAGGATCGAGGACAGGAACACGAAATCGTATTCGGCCTTGGAAATCTCCCTGGGCAGCCGGATCACCCGCGGCAGCACGCGCGGCGCCTGCACGATGGCGATCCCCGAATTCCGGCCGAATGCGTCCTTGCCCTCCAGTTCGAGCGCGAAGTTCAGGCTCTTGTTGAGCACCCGCGGGAAAGGGTGCGCCGGATCGAGCCCGATCGGTGTCAGCACCGGCATCACCTCGCGGGAAAAATAAGCCTTGACCCATTCCGTTTGCGCCGGGGTGAAATCGGGGCGACGGAGGAACCGGATGCCTTCGTTCACGAGGCCGGGCAGGATTTCCTGGTTGAGCAGCTGATACTGCGTGGCCACCAGCTCGTGCACCTCCTTGGCCACCTGGTTGAACGCCAGCCGGGCGTCCGTCCGGTCGGGGCCGATGACGGGCGAGCCGGCCTCGATCTCGGCCTTGAGCCCCGAGACCCGGATCTCGAAGAACTCGTCGAGGTTGCTCGAGACGATGCACAGGAAGCGCAGGCGCTCGAGCAGCGGCGCCGCGCGGCTCTCCGCCTGCGCCAGCACGCGCCGGTGGAACGCAAGCTGGCCGAGCTCGCGGTTGAGGTACAACTCCGGGATGTCGCGTGGCTTGTTCATCGCGTCGGGCTGGCGCGGAAGACCCGCGCCGCACTCGGCGCGGACGTCAGGCTGCCGTTCTGTCGGTCGTGGGGTGCGTGACGATTACTTCCCGGGAGGGGGAACGTAGCCCGTGGCGACGTCCGCCCCGCCGCCGAAAAAATGCCGCTCCATCTGCTGCGCGAGGTAGTCGCGCGCTTTCCTGTCGGCGAGGTTGAGACGGTTTTCATTGACCAGCATCTTCTGGTGCTCCAGCCACTGCTTCCACGCTTCCTTCGACACCTGCTCGAAGATACGCTTGCCCAGCTCGCCGGGATAGGGCGGAAAATCAAGGCCTTCCGCCTCGCGGCCGAGCTTGACGCAGCGCACCGTCCTGGGCATGGCTGGGGGGTCAGGATAAAACAGCAATATTTCGGGAATGTTACGGCCTGGCTCCGTTCAAGTATACCGCTCTGCGCCGGCACGAGACAGACTCAGACGCGCTTGAGCAGCACCACGGATCGTCGTTGGTAATTGTAGAGCGCGCGTTTACGCCGCGGCAGCGCGGTGATGCCGGCCTCCGCGAAGCCGCGCTCGACGAACCAGTGCTCGGCCCGGGTGGTGAGCACGAACAGGCGCTTGAGCTTCATCCGGTGCGCGCGCCGCTCGATCTCGGTGAGCAGGCGCTCGCCCGCCCCCTGGTTGCGGAAGTCCGGATGCACGGTGAGGCAGGCGAGCTCGCCGGCAGCCTCGTCCGCGAACGGATAGAGCGCGGCGCAGGCGACGATGATGCGGTCGTGCTCGAGCACGATGAAGCGCCCGATCTCGCGCTCGAGCAGGCTGCGGTTGCGCTTGACCAGCGTGCCGTCGGCCTCCAGCGGCTCGATCAACTGCAGGATGCCGCCGATATCTTCCAGCCGCGCCAGCCGCAGGGTCTCGATCGGGTCCGGCGTCAGCATCGTGCCCACGCCCTTGCGGGTGAAGAGCTCGAGCAGCAATCCGTCATCGATGTGCCCGGAGATCAGATGCGCGCGCTTCACGCCCTGCTGGCAGGCCTGCACCGCTCTCGGCAGATAGAACCGCACGTCGGTGTCGGGCTGTCCGGCGCGCGCGATCAGCGCCAGCGCCTGGTTGACCGTGAGCTCGCGCAGCAACTCGCCGCGCCGGCCCGTGACGCCCGTCGTATCCATCATGAAGATGAGCTTCTCGGCCTTGAGGGCGGCCGCGGTCGATGCGGCGACGTCCTCGAGCGCGAGATTGAAGACTTCGCCGGTGGGCGAATAGCCGAGCGGCGAGAGCAGCACCAGCTCGTTGTCGTCGAGCCGCCGCTGGACGGCGTAGGCATCCACCTTGCGCACTTCACCGGTGTGCATGAAATCCACTCCATTCATCACGCCGATCGGCTTGGCGGTGACGAAGTTACCGCTCGCCACCCGGATGTCGGCACCCGCCATCGGTGAATTAGGCAGACCCATCGACAGCAGTGCCTCGATCTCCACCCGCAGCCGGCCGCTCGCCTCCTTCGCGGCGAGCAATGCCGTGTCGTCGGTCACGCGCAAGCCATTGTGAAAACGGCTGCGGCGGCGGCGCTCTTTCAGCCTGGCTTCGATCTGCGGACGCGCTCCGTGCACCAGCACCAGCTTCACGCCGAGCGCGGCGAGCAGATTCAGGTCGCAAGTGAGATCGAAGAAGCGGCCGTCGGCGACGACCTCCCCGCCAAACGCGATGACGAAGGTCTTGCCGCGGAAGGCGTGGATATAGGGCGCGACCGACTGGAACCAGTCGATGAAACGATCCTGACTCGATAGCCGTTGCCGCCGCGGCACCGCCTCGGTCCCGGCGCTCGACGACGGTGCGGAATTGTCAGCTGCTGCGGAAATCTGCCACCTCCCTAGGGTAAACCGGAGCGCCGCTCCCACAGCGCTGCGGGGGGTATTTTACTGCAATTTCAATCACATATCATCGAGACTCAGAAATCCCCCCATAATGCCTGCAGCGCGGCGAGCGCTGCGACCGCGGCGGTCTCGGTGCGCAGCACGCGCGGCCCCAGCCGCACCGGGTGGAAACCGGTCTGCTCCGCCGCGCGCTCCTCTTCCGGGGCCAAGCCCCCTTCCGGACCGGCAAGCAAGATGACGCCCGCGGCGGGCCGCGCGAGTCTGTGCAGGCTGTCCGCAGCGCGCGGGGAAAGCAGCAGTTTTGCGGCACCATCCTGTGCCTTCGCGGTCAGCGCCAGCCAGGCGTGGAACTCGAGCGGCGGCTCCACCGGCGGCACTCGGTTGCGCCCGCATTGTTCGCAGGCCGCGATCACGACCGCCTGCCAGTGCGCGAGCCGTTTCACGGCCCGCTCCTCGCGCAGTCGCACCACGTTGCGGGCGCTCACGAGCGGCTGGATCCCGGCGACGCCCAGCTCCACCGCCTTCTGCACGGTGTAGTCCATGCGCTCGCCGCTCGAAACCGCCTGTGCGAGCGTCACCGCGAACGGCGCCTCGCGATCGACCGCGCGGCCCCCGGTGACATTGAGCGTCGCGGCATCCTTGCCGATGCGCTCGATTTCCGCGCCGTATTCATTGCCGTCGCCGTTGAAAAGCGTGACCGCATCACCGGGGCGCAACCGCAACGCGCGCGCCACGTGGCGCGCCTGGGCGGGCGGCAGCGCGCATTTCCCGCCGGCGCCCAGGTGGCCGTGTACGAATATACGGGCGGGAGGCTTTGTGCCGGGCATCGGGAAAGTATGCCCGATTGTGAAGAGGGGTTGCGCTCTTTACAATAGCCGGTATGCAGAAAATGAATCTCACCCATCACTTCCTGATCGCCATGCCCGCCATGGCCGATCCGCACTTCACGCGGACGCTCACCTTCATCTGCGAGCACAACGACCAGGGCGCGCTCGGCATCGTGATCAACCGGCCGACCGAGATGAACCTGCAAACGCTGCTCGAGCAGGTGAGCATCCCGCCCGCCGGCGAAGCGTTCAAGTCGATCCGCGTCCACTTCGGCGGCCCGGTGCAGGTGGACCGCGGTTTCGTGCTTCACACACCGCTCGGCCAGTGGCAGTCCACGCTCGCGGTGAGCTCCGAGATCGGGCTCACCACCTCCAAGGACATCCTGCAGGCGGTGGCGCGCGGCGACGGCCCGGGGAAGCTGCTGGTCACGCTTGGTTATGCCGGCTGGGCTCCCGGCCAGCTCGAGCATGAGCTCGCGCAGAACGCGTGGCTCACCGTGCAGGCCAAGCCCGAAGTGATATTCGACGTGACGGCGGAACAACGGCTGTCCGCGGCGATGGGCCTGCTCGGCATCGATTTCGCCAGCCTCTCCGAGCAGGCGGGCCGCGCCTGAAACCCTCACCCCTCACCCATCACCCGAGGACCGGCGCGGTCCTCGCCTTCGACTTCGGCACCCGGCGCATCGGCGTCGCCGTCGGCGATTTCGAAACCCGGCTCGCCCATCCGCTGACGACCGTCGCCGCGGTGGACAACCGGTCGCGCTTCGCCGCCATCGAACAGCTCATCATGGAATGGCGGCCGGTGCTGCTGGTGGTCGGTTTCCCCGCCCACGCCGACGGCACCGTGCATCCGGTGGGACGTCTCGCGCGCCGTTTCGCGCAGCGGCTCACCGGCCGTTTTGGCCTGCTGACCGAGCTCGTCGACGAGCGGCTCACCTCGCACGATGCAGAACGCGCTCTGCGCGCCGCCGGCGCCCGCGGCGCGCGCCTCAGGGCGGGGCTCGACCCGGTCGCCGCGCAGCGCATCTTGGAAGCCTTTTTCGCCGAAAAGCCTTAAGCCCGGCGGCAAATTGTGGTAGGCTACCGCCCCGCGAAAACATAAAACATGCCCGGCAACCCGTTACCTGACGCCGAGCAGCTGCTGACAGCGCTGATCGAGCAGATGCGGCCCGAGGTAGGGCCGAAAACGGGTTTAATTGGGATCCACACCGGCGGCGTGTGGGTGGCCGAGAGGCTGCACCAGGCGCTGAAGCTCAAGACCCCGCTCGCCACCCTCGACGTTTCCTTCTACCGCGACGACTACCAGAGCCGCGGCCTGCACCGCGACGTAAAACGGTCCGAGATCCCGTTCGAGGTCGAGGGTCGCGACCTGATTCTGGTGGACGACGTGCTCTACACCGGCCGCACCATACGCGCGGCGCTGAACGAGTTGTTCGACTACGGCCGTCCGGCCACGGTCAGGCTTGCGGCACTGGTGGACCGCGATAGGCGGCAACTGCCGATCGCCGCGCAATTCGTCGGCGCCAGGCTCCAGCTCGAGTCCGGCCAGAACATCGGGCTCAGGCGCGACGCCAACGGCCGGCTGAGCCTCGAGCTGCGCGGGGAGCGGCGCTGATGTGGCTCCACCCCTCCAACCCGCAGCTCAACCAGAAAGGCCAGTTGCACCACCTGCTGTCGCTCGAAGGGCTGCCGGCGGAAATCCTGTGGCAGATTCTCGACACGGCGAAGTCCTTCGTCGGCGTCAAGGTGAAAAAGCTGCCGCTGCTTCGCGGCAAAGCCGTGTTCAACCTGTTCTTCGAGCCTTCGACCCGCACGCGCACCACCTTCGAGATCGCCGCCAAGCGTCTGTCGGCGGACGTCATCAATCTCAACATCAGCGCCTCTTCCCAGAGCAAGGGCGAAAGCCTGCTCGACACGGTGGACAACCTGTCCGCGATGCATGCCGACATGTTCGTGGTGCGCCACGGCGAAAGCGGCGCGCCGCACTTCATCGCGCGCCACGTGGCGCCCGACATCCATGTCATCAACGCCGGCGACGGGCGCCACTCGCACCCGACGCAGGGGCTGCTCGACATGTACACCATCCGCCACTACAAGAAGGATTTCTCCAGGTTGCGGGTGGCGATCGTGGGCGACGTCCTGCACTCGCGCGTGGCGCGCTCGCAGATCCACGCGTTGACGACTCTCGGCTGCCCGGAAATCCGCGTCATCGCCCCCAAGACGCTGCTGCCCTCCCACGTCGAGCAGCTCGGCGTGCAGCTCCACCATGACATGCGCCAGGGGCTGAAGGACGTGGACGTGGTGATGATGCTGCGGCTGCAGAACGAGCGGATGCAAGGCGCGCTGCTGCCTTCGGCGCAGGAGTTCTACAAGTCTTACGGCCTGACGGTGGACAAGCTCGCGGCGGCGAAACCGGATGCGATCGTGCTGCACCCCGGACCCATGAATCGCGGGGTGGAAATAGACTCCAGCGTCGCCGACGGCAAGCAATCGGTGATCCTGCCGCAAGTCACGTTCGGCATCGCGATCCGCATGGCGGTGATGAGCATACTCGCGGGGAACTGACGGCCTGCACATGAAGATCCACATCAAAGGCGGCCGGCTGATCGACCCGAAGAACGGTGTCGATGCGAAGAAAGACGTCTACATCGCCGCCGGCAAGATCGTCGCCATCGGCGAGCCGCCCGGCGGCTACACCGCCAACCGCGTGATCGACGCGGCGGGTCTCGTCGTCTGCCCGGGATTGGTGGATCTCTCCGCGCGCCTGCGCGAGCCGGGCTTCGAATACATGGCCACTCTGGAATCCGAGATGGAAGCCGCCATCGCCGGCGGCGTGACGAGCCTCGCCTGCCCGCCCGACACCGACCCGCCTCTCGACGAGCCGGGGCTGGTGGAAATGCTCAAGTTCCGCGCCAAGAACCTCAACCAGGCGCGGGTCTATCCGGTAGGCGCGCTCACCGAAGGGCTGAAGGGCGCGCATCTCACCGAGATGGCCGAGCTCGCGGATGCCGGCTGCGTCGCGTTTTCGCAGGCCGACGCACCTTTTGCCGACCATCAAGTCCTGTACCGCGCCCTGCAGTACGCCGCGACTTTCGGCTTTCCGGTATGGCTGCGCGCGCAGGATTCCGCTCTCGCGCGGCACGGCGTGGCCCATGACGGGCAGGTCGCAACGCGTCTCGGGCTGCAGGGAATCCCGGCATGCGCGGAGGCGGTGGCACTGTCGGCGATCCTGATACTCGCGCGCGAAACCGGCGCGCGGGTGCACGTGGCGCGGCTTTCCACCGCCGAAGGAGCGGACATGGTGCGCCAGGCAAAACGGCAGGGCCTGGCTGTCACCTGCGATATCGCCGTCCACCACGCCCACCTGACCGAGATGGACATCGGCTTTTTCGAGCCCAATAGCCATCTCGTGCCGCCGCTGCGGAGCCTGCGCGACCGCGATGCGCTGCGCGCGGCGCTCGCCGACGGCACGGTGGACGCGATCTGCTCCGATCATGCGCCGGTCGACGAGGACGCGAAGCAGCTGCCGTTCGCCGAGGCCGAGCCGGGGGCGACCGGGCTCGAGCTGCTGCTGCCGCTCACGCTCAAGTGGGCGGAGGAATCGAAGACCAGGCCGCTGCCCGCCCTCGCCAAGATCACCTCCGATGCGGCGCGCGTGCTCGGCATAGACGCCGGCCACCTCACGGCGGGGCACTCGGCCGACGTCTGCATCTACGAACCCGACCGCTACTGGAAAGTCGAGCCCGCCTCGTTGAAGAGCCAGGGCAGGAATACGCCGTACCTCAACCTTGAGCTCAAGGGCAGGGTGCGCTACACCCTGGTCGAAGGCCAGGTTGCCTACAGTGCTGAGTGATGAATGCAGAATGATGAATGAATGCTCGCGGTACCCGGCGCCGCTGGCTGCGATGCATTTTGCACTTTGCACTCTACACTCCGCGCTGTATTCATGAACCCCCTCCTCGATTTCTCGGGACTGCCCCGATTCGCCGATTTCAAACCCGGCCAGGTTGCTCCGGCGGTGGACCATTTGCTCGCGGAGAACCGCGCGCTGATCGAGCGCGCGTCCCTGCCGC